>DXUR01000563.1 GCA_019417795.1 Clostridiales bacterium
CCCATATACCGTGCGGCACACTGACCAATGTTGATCAGCAGTGAGCCGGAACCGCTGGTGGGGTCGTAAATTTTGATCTCTTCCCGGTCTTTCAGGTGGTACGCCACGATTTCAGACATGAGCAGCGAAACTTCGTGCGGCGTGTAGAACTCGCCGGCCTTCTTGCCTGCGTTTGCTGCAAAGTTGCTGATCAGATATTCGTAGATAAAGCCGAGAACATCATAATCCTGCTTGCCGTCCATGGGAATGTCTTTGATGAGATAGATCAGGTCGCGAATGGCCTTTGTCCGCGCGCCGGAGCTTTCACCCAGTTTGGACAGGCCGGTTTGCAGCGTAGCAAAGACACCGTCAAACACCTTTTTGTGGTGCGGGTCGATTAGTCGACTGAATGCCTGTAATGCCACCGTTACGTCGTCAGCCTTGAAGTCGCTGCCTTTGCTGATCCATGTGGAAAACAGATTTTCATAGGCGATAAAATAGCCGACATTCTTCCGAACGGTATCCAGCGTTTCGGCATCGTCTTCGGTCAAATCCGGCAGATATTCGTCTGTCCAGTCATTCTCTTTCAGCCATTTGACTTCCTTGTCCGACAGAAATTTATAAAACATGAAGCCCAGAATGTAATCCTTGTACTCGTTGGCTTCGATTTTAGAGCGCATCTTGTTGGCAGATTCCCAGATTTTCGATGCGAGTTGCTGCTTGTTCATGCTATTCCTCCCAGTGGCCTACAATAGGGCGTTTTTAGAATTTTTTAATCGGACAGCCCCTCCGATTTTATGCGTGTGTTCATTGAACCAATTATACAAAAGTGCCACCCGGTTTGCAATGCGAATGAAAAGTTTCTCAATCGCATTCGCAGAACCATAACCGTGGCAAGCAGAGCCTTTGTGCGCACAAAGGCTAAATTCGCACGCAGAATTAAAATTCTGCTGTGTTCATTCGCTTGTTGGGATGCAATCCCAATCCCTGTAATCATCACAATTCCGTGATGGCTGCGCATTCCTGCGGTGTGCTGAAAGAGCGTTTTGCAAAAAACGCGTAGCCTGCATCCATCGGATGTAGTTCAAGGGTTTGGGATTTCCCAACAAGCATTTTGCAACGCAAAATGGTCTTTGTATATACGAAGACACTGCTTGCTACGGCTATGAACGCCTTTTGAATTGCAAAATGATTTTTCAGTTGCTATACTGGGCTTATCAAAGTTTTTTCGGGAGGACGCCGCAGTGACCGCACAGACAATGCAAATCGGGAACAGACCTTGCCGCATTTACGGTGAACCCCATGCAGAATACCTACTGCTCCAAATGACCGGCGAACACGAGCTGCAAAGCATGGACAGCGAGATTACCGCTATTGCACAGAGTTCGCACCACTTTTTGTTTGCGGCCGTGCCCGTGGAAAGCTGGAACGATGCACTTTCTCCGTGGGAAGCCCCTGCTGTGTGGGGAAAGCAAGGGTTTGGCGGCAATGCTATGGACACCCTGCGCTTTCTGATAGAACAGGTCATCCCCACGCTGAAGCGGCAGTTTCATCTCCCGGAAAACGTCAAAATCATTCTGGGCGGCTATTCACTGGCAGGGCTGTTTGCTTTGTGGGCATCCACCCAGACAAATCTCTTCTACGGTGTCGCCGCCGCCTCGCCCTCTGTGTGGTTTCCGGGCTGGATGGAGTTTGAACAGCAGCACCCGATACAGGCACAGCGCGTTTATCTGAGCCTTGGCGACAAGGAGGAACGCACGAAAAACACCGTCATGGCTGCGGTGGGCGATAATATCCGCACCCTGCACAGTCGGCTTACCGCGCGTGGCGCAGACTGCACCCTTGAATGGAACAGCGGCGGGCATTTCAAAGACGCCGATTTGCGTACCGCAAGAGCATTTCGGTGGGTGATGGAGGAACACACATGACCATTTTGATTGATGCCGACGGCTGCCCGGTCGTTAATCTGACGTTGCAGATTGCAAAGCAATTCAGCGTTCCGGTCATCATCCTGTGCGACACCTCTCACCAAATCGAGCGAGAAGGTGCGCAGACATTGGTATTCGATAAAGGTTCTGACAGCGTGGACTTTGCGCTGGTGAACCGGGTAAAACCGGGGGATGTGGTCGTAACACAGGACTACGGACTGGCCAGTATGTGCCTTGCCAAGTGCGCCCGGGTGCTGAACCAGAATGGTCTGGAATACACCGCTGACAACATGGAAGCTCTCATGCTGCGGCGTTATGAAAACAAAAAGCTCCTCCGTGCCGGAAAGCACCCCAAGGGGAGCCCAAAACGGACGAGGGAGCAGGATGTGGCTTTTTCAACCCATTTCAAGGCTGTTTTAGAAGCCTCACGAAGGCTCATGCTTTAAGCAGTTCTCGTTATGCGTGGTGTGTGTGCTTTCTGTTAGGCTAGAACAATGGGTGCTGCTACATTTAAGCAGCACCCATTGTTTTGCTCATTTTTTCACGATTTTTGTGATTTGCACGTATGCTGCTATTGACTTTTGCTGTGATTGGATGTACTATACAATCAAGTGATTACTTCCAACAAAAGAAAGGCAGGCAACATGAGAGTCAACAAAGGTTTGATGATAGCAGCAACATTTGATCCGACCAAAAGAACCTCCTTGATAACTGTAGCAGATATGTGTCGTAAAATTGAGGAGAACTCGATTTCTTTGCCGTTGTATCAGCGAGATATCAGTTGGACACTTCAGAAGTGTATCGATCTTCTTAATTATCAATTGTGGGGAAAGGCTCCGGTTTCTCCTATTTCTATCAATGTTATAAATACTGTGGATAGTGCTGTTCCGCAAGTTTCCTTTATAGATAGAGAAATCATCTCAACTATTGAACGCGGTCAATACTCGGTCGTGGATGGCCAGCAGCGTTTAACCACTAACTATAAAGCATATTGTAATCATGATGATTTTCGAAATATCGTGTTAGACTTAGGAAAAGGCGAGTTCACAGAGGTGCGTGACTCTATCAGGAGCTGT
>DXUR01000564.1 GCA_019417795.1 Clostridiales bacterium
GATGGAGATATCTTTTCATCGAAGTTTAGAATGTGGCAGGAAAAGATCAAGGATGTCTTTCTTTTCTATGTGGCGGAGACTTCCTATTCCGTCTTTGATGTTTGCTATCATTTCTCTGATAGCGGGGTAAAGTTCGATATTACGCTCTCACCCGACTGCTACGAGCCGAATATCTTCATGAATTCTCTCATCAATATGATCCTTTATTGTCAAAGAGCGCTTGCTCGCATAGAGGCTGCCGAAATAGAAGAACAGGCGAATTATGCCAGTATCGGAAAGGAGGCCGCGTAATGGCGGAGTATAGACGACAGGATATGCCGGAGGATATGATCGTTCGCATTTCACCCGGCCGGAATACGATCACCGTTCAGGAATGCATCGCAAACGGCGTGGTGAGATACCGGGAGATCGATCCGGTCGAGTTCTATTTTGCACTCAACGGGAGCTGTATCAGCAATGTGTATCAGCGCAGCGGATTCCTGCCGGAGCATTGCCTCCACATCTCCATGAATGCGGCGGAGCGCCGCTATGTCATCTGGAATCCAGAGCTGCGGGCGGATGTTATCTACCGAGAGACGGAATACCAGAACTTCCCGCTGCCGCGGCTGGTGTTTGGCCTTCGTGTCATAGGTAATGGAAAGGTTGCGGATTGCTCAATGGGCGTCGTTGCTGACGAAATACCTACCGAGGATACGCCGATGTTTTTTTATCCGTTCTCCAATGTCTATGAGGATGACCGGGTGTGTACGGGAAATAATGTGCTGCCCTGTTATAAAAAGCTTTCGGCGCTGAAAAACTTCCCTCGGTATCTGCTGGGCCTGCCGGACAACGATGATATGTTTGTCCGCAGGCACAACCGGAAGAACCTGGAACACAAGGAACTCATGGAACATTTAAAGGACAAGGACCCTGCGTATTACTATACGGATATTCTTGTTCCGAATGGACGCACACTGGGCGACTTCATCATCGGGAGGTAAAGATGGAAGGAAAAACGACAAGGGAAGTACAAGCGGCTCTCGCAAAGCCCTTTGCACCGGAAGATCTGGAATGGCGGCTGCAAAACACGAACAAGGAAAAAACGCGCGGTATGGCGGTCCCTTATGTGACCAACCGTGCCATTCAGAACCGTCTCGATGAGGTTTGCGGTCCGGAAAACTGGTACAACGAGTTTAAGTCATGGCACTCCAACGGAACGAAAGGCGCGCAGCTTTGCGGCATTGCTATTTACTTTGAAGGAAAAGGGTTCATTACCAAATGGGACGGTGCCGAGGACTCGGACATTGAGCCGATCAAGGGCGGTCTTTCCGACAGTATGAAGCGTGCGGCGAATCAGTGGGGGATCGGACGCGTTCTATACAGTCTCGATACTGTGTGGGTAGACATCGAAGGGAACGGCAAGAGCTTTTTCATTAAGAATAGCGAGCGGGAAAAGCTGGATCGCGCCTATTTGAACACCCTCAAAAAACTGGGACTGGAGCCTGCCAAGGCGTGCGGTATCCAATCTCTGCTGACACCCAAGACCGTGCCGGAGCAGAAAAACACAAAGAATAAGACGCCGATGGGGGTGCCTGGTCAGGAACCGCGGCAGACTGCGGCAAAGCCACTGGAGCAGCCTGCACAGCGCGCGCCGGTACATAACGAGAGTAAGGACCCCGGCGAGTACGGCGGTAAGACTGTCCTGTTCGGGAACGCGGCGCAGACAGCACCCGCAATCGAACTTTACACAGTGCTGAGCGCTAAGGCACAGGACGGTATGAGCGGCAGCAACACACTGGTCAATCTGGAAACGCCGGAAAAGAAGCAGCTTTATGCCTATGTGCGCGGTACGCGGCCTGAACTGACGCCGGGTGTGCGGCTTTCCCATGTGAAGCTCACGACCCGTAAGCAGGACACCGTGGTTTTCTATGTGCTGGAATCCTATGAGGTTTACCAGCTCAGGCGGCAGGCGGCGTAAATGGATTGGCTTGAGCGAAAGGAAGGAGTAGACAGTTGAACAAGATCGAACAATTCCGAATTACCGGCATGACGATTTCCGGCTTCAAATCCTATGAAGCTCCCACGGAACTGACCTTCGGCGATCCCACCGTCATCACCGGCGGAAACGGGCGCGGCAAGACCAGCATTGCGGATGCCATCGCCTTTGCGGTGACTGGTCTCCCCTTCTTCGGGGAGCGAGGGATCGACCGCCTCCACAACGAGAAAAATCCCGATGTTTCCGTTCAGATGCGCCTTGTGGATGAAAAAGGCGCGGTACATGAAGTGACGCGCACACGAAGAAAAAACCGTATGACCATCTCTTATGATGGATATGAGATCCGCCAGCTTGATCTCACCGATCTTTTTGGCGAGCGGGACGTGTTTCTCTCCATCCTCAATCCCCTGTACTTCATCGAGGAATTGGGTGAGGACGGCAAGAACCTGCTGGAGCGGTATCTGCCGCATATCCCGCAGGAAACGATCCTCGCGCAGCTTTCCGAGTCAGTGCGGGGAGCTTTGAAGGACGAGATTCTTCTTTCCCCGGACGCTTATCTCAAGCGCCGGCGTGAGGAGATCCGTGATTTGGAGGAACGCATTACCTATCTCGGAGGGCAAAAGGACTTGGCGGAAACGCAAAAAAAGCAGCATGAAACAATGCGGATTGAATTTTCGGAGGGTGTAACTGCTCTTCAAAATGAAATCGCGGCATTGGAGGAAAAACAGTTTTCCGGTCTTGATACCGCTAAAATGCAGGAACGGCTCGTAGAGCTGAGCAAACGCTATGATGAACTGGCCCGTGATGAACGTGGTGATGTGGTTCAGGAGCAAAAAGAGCTCCGTGCTCTGCGCGAAAAGATCATCCGCAGGCAGGCTGAGCAATATCAGTCCAAATTTACAGAGCCATTGGCGGAGATCACAGCCAAGGTCAATGACCTGGGGGTACGGTATCGGCGGGAGACTATGGCATACAAGGCGTTTCATGCCGGTATGGACTGCCCGAC
>DXUR01000565.1 GCA_019417795.1 Clostridiales bacterium
CCCATACAGATGATGAATGTGCAGAGATTTTTGTTATGGTGAAATTCTGTCTGCTTCATAGTATGGCGTTTTCCCTGGAATTGTGCTATACTGGCTCAGAAATCAAGCCTAAAAGGAGCACAGCTTATGAAAATAGAGCGTGGCTATCCCACTTATACCGTCACCCCCAAGGCGGAAAACGCCATCGTCAAGGGGCATCCCTGGGTGTATGATGCAGAGATCCTGAACATAGAAGGTGAAATAGACAACGGCGGACTGGTGGATGTCATCAGCAAGAAGGGCCGCTATCTGGGCACCGGTTTTTTGTCCCAGCAGTCCAAGATCCGTGTGCGGCTCATCTCCCGGAACGCCAACGACCGCTTTGACGAAGCCTTCTGGCGGCGAAAGCTGCAATGGGCGTGGGACTACCGGAAGTCCGTCATGGACCCGGCGGATCTGGACGCCTGCCGGGTGATCTTTGGCGAGGCGGACGCCTTCCCCGGCCTGACGGTGGATAAGTTCCATGATCTCCTCAGCGTGCAGGTGCTGTCCGTTGGCATGGAGAATTTACAGGACCTTCTGCTCCCCGCTCTGGTGGACATTCTCCGGCAGGACGGCCAGCCCATCCGGGGCGTGTTCCTGCGGAACGACGTGGCCCTCCGGGACAAGGAGGGCCTGCCCCAGGGCAAGGGCTGGTATCCCCTCCCCGGCGAAACACCCCCGGACAGTCCGGTGGTGGAGATCATGGAAAACGGCGTCAAGTATCTGGTGGACGTAGAAAACGGCCAGAAAACCGGCTTTTTCTTGGATCAAAAGTACAACCGGCGGGCGGTGGGCCGTCTGGCGGCGGGAAAAACCGTTCTGGACTGCTTCACCCACACCGGCTCCTTCGCCCTGAATGCCGCGCTGGGCGGCGCGGCCCATGTGACGGCAGTGGATGTGTCGGAATCCGCCGTGGAGATGGCCCGGGCCAATGCAGAGCGCAACTGCGTATCCGACGTTATGGACTGCGTGGCGGCCAATGTCTTTGACCTGCTGCCCCAGTTGGAAAAGGAACCGATGAAGTATGACTTCATCATTCTGGACCCCCCGGCCTTCACGAAAAGCCGGAAAACCGTGGCCAATGCCATCACCGGCTACAAGGAGATCAACTACCGGGCCATGAAGCTGCTGCCCCGGGGCGGGTACTTGGCCACCTGCTCCTGCTCCCACTTCGCCACAGCGGAGAAATTTGAGGCCATGCTCCGCTCCGCCGCCCACGATGCCGGGGTACAGCTGCGGCAGATCGAAGCCCGGCAGCAAAGCTGCGACCACCCCATCCTCTGGGGCGTGGACGAAACGGATTATCTGAAGTTTTATCTATTCCAAGTTGTATAAATTCTGTCGAATATTGCGAAAAGGACTCGGATACTGATGCATCCGAGTCCTTTTTCTCTGCCCCTAAAATAGCGCCCCGGTGCCAAAAGGCACCGGGGCGCTGCTTTTTCAATTGGTTTTTATTGGGCGCACAAACGGAGATCAGCCGTATCCGCAGGTCACCAGTTCCCAGGCGCCGCCGCTGCGGCCCAGCCACCACTGCAAGCCCTCATACTCCGTATCGGCATCCCAGGCGTCCCGCTGCTCCACGGGGGAGTGAAAGCTGCTGGAAAACAGGATGCACTGAGTAAAAGGCTCAGTCTGCTCTTTCATTTCCAGCCCGTTGAGCCACTCAATGTTTTCGTCGCTGCAGGCCGCGTCGCCGCCGTAGGCCAGGCTGTGAAGTTCACAGCCTTCCCAGGTGGCAAACTCCGCTTCAATTACCTGGATGGCAGCGTCCATGTCCTCCTGGGTGTAGAGTTCGGAATTGCCGTAGTCAATTTCCACCTTGGGCGGCTCCTGGGTGTCCTGCTTGCCGCATCCGCCCAGAGTGCCTAAAATCATGATTGTCAGGGAAACAGCCAAAAGTTTTTTCATATCCATTCCTCCTGCATTCCTCAATCATTTACTTTTCAGGTGATTCTGTGGCCTGACGGCTGAGCCGTCAGGCCACAGGTTTTTTTACGCCTTGACCTCCACAATGCGCACCACGCCGTCATAAACATAGAGGTTCATGGTGCCGCCGTAGGCTTTGGCATCATCCAGCGTCATCCACTTGCCGGTGTCATCGTTGTAGCACTGGACATTGGAGGGGACCTCGTAGGTCCGGCTGCCGAAGGTCACGGCCGTCTTGCCGATCCAGGCGCTGGAAGAAACGTTGCTCAGCTTGCTCATGGTGTCAAATCTGGTGAACATGAGGTTACCCTGAGAACTGGTCTTGATGCTCACCGCCACAAAAGCGCCGTTACTGACATGATTGCCGCTGTTGATGGGGCCGTAGGTTTTGCTTGCGGTCTCGATAGAGATGGTCTGGGAAGTTGTTTCCTTATAGCTGCCGTTTACGCCTTCCTGCTGTTCCTCGTCATTTTCATGGCCGGGATACCATACCCAAACCTTACTCGTAGAACTGTTCACCACCGCACGGCCATAGATTACATCCTCGGCAAGGCCGCTATTCAGCACGATCAAGTCCACCTGACCGGCCCAGTTGGTCCGGGCATAGGAGACGCGGCCGGAGTTGACGCCGGTCTGGCTCAGCTCGCTGAGGGCGATCTGTCTGCCGCCGTCAAAGAGCATAACGTTGTCCGCCAGCTTCTTACCGCCCAGCGTCCCCTCCATGGGCAGCAGGTCGCCGCCGGCACCGCCGAAGATCTTGTTGAGTTTTAAGCCGCCCTTGTCGGAGGACACCGCCACTGCCTGACCGGCGTATTCGCTCGCTGTGCCGATGTTCAGCAGCGCACCGCCGCAGACCAACTGCACATCACCCTTTTCGGACACCACCGCAACGGCGTTACCCCTGATATTACCCTTGTCGGCGTCCTCAGCACCGGCCACCTGACCGTCCGCCGTCAGCAGAAGGACGATCTGCTTGCCAGGCTTCAGCTTGGACAGGGAATCCACTGCCGTAGGCAGAACATTCA
>DXUR01000566.1 GCA_019417795.1 Clostridiales bacterium
CGTCCGCACCCCTTTAAGGTACGGGACGATGCGAAGATGCAGGAAATCGTTGCTTCTATCCGCGTAAACGGTGTAATGGTTCCCGGTCTTGCCCGCCCGGAGAAAGATGGAAATGGCTATGAAATTGTAGCGGGCCATCGCCGTACCCACGGCAGTGAACTGGCGGGGCTGGAGGAAATGCCCTTTATCGTCCGTGAAATGACCGACCACGAAGCGGTACAGGCCATGAAGGACAGCAACAAGCAGCGTGACGGGATGCTCCCCAGCGAATTGGCCGCGCTGCTGGAACTCGAGGTTGAGGACATCAAGCATCAGGGCGGGCGGCTGAAAGGTGTTGCGGAAGGCGATGTCGGGAAACGCTCGGTTGAGATTGTAGGCGAGGCGCATGAAATGAACTATAAAAAGGTCATGCGCTACTTGCGGCTCAACTCCCTTGTGCCGGAGCTTCTGGATAAGGTAGACGATAAAAAGATGGGCTTCATGCCTGCCGTGGAGCTTTCCTACATCAAACCGAAAAATCAGAGGCTTATTGCTGTTTCCATTGACGGGGAGCAGGCTTCGCCCTCGCTGGCCCAGGCTAAACGGCTCCGGGAGCTGGATAAGGAAGGCAAGCTTAACGGCGATGTCATTGACGGTATCTTATCAGAACAGAAAAAGGAGGATCGAGGCGTGATTATTTCTACTGCGGAACTGGAAAAGTATTTTGGCAAGGAGGTCACTCCCGCCAAAATGAAAGAACAGATTATGTCCCTGCTGGATGACTGGAAAGAAAAACAGCCGCCGGAGCTGGCAAAAGCCCCGAAAAAGCAGGAACTTGACAAGTAACAACTTCGAGACACTTTGTCCCGAGGGCCCCGCCCTCGCGCAGAGGCTCTGGTGGTATATATCCCCCGTCGCCGCCTGTTTTTTAGTACAGCCGGGAGTGGGCCGTCAAGGGTGCAGCGCACCGCCGTTTTCGGCGGCTCGCCCTTGACGGTCTGCCCCGGCTGTGCTATTTCCCCGGCAAGCGGCGGGGGTATATCCTTCAGAGCCGCCCCCTTTCCCAAGACTGGGAAAGGGCGTGGGGTTTGGGTTGAACTTTCTTATTAAAATATCGGAGGTATGAACGATGAAACGACCCCTTGCTTATATCACCGCTGCATGGCTCGGCGGCGATAGCGAAAACGCAGAACTGGCGGCGCAGTATTGCCGCACCGTGTATGAGGCAGGCTTTTCTCCTATTTGCCCGCCCCTGTACTTGCCCCTGTTTCTCAATGATGCTGTTCCCGAGGAGCATAAAAGCGGCATCGACATGAGCCGTGACCTGCTCCGCCGTTCTCATGTGCTGGTTGTTTGCGGGCACAGTATGACCGAAGCCATGAAAAATGATATTGCCGTGGCCCAGCGGCTGGGAATTACGGCAACAACCCTTGAGGGCATCCTGACCGTCAAGGGACAGGGCCGCCGCTAATGGCAACCCTGTTTGAAGCCTACGTTACCAACGCCGGAAAGTACAGCGAGGGCCAGCTTGTGGGTGAAACACTGAAATTTCCCACAACCGCCCAGGAGGTGGAGGCTCTCTTGAAACGGATCGGCGTGGATGGCGTCCGCTATCAGGAAATTTTTATTACCTCTTTCGATGGGGATGTGCTGGGGCTCTATGACCATTTGAGCGAGTATGAAAATCTGGACGAGCTTAATCATCTGGCCTGCCTGCTTTCCGAGCTTACCTCATCGGAGCTGGAAACACTGGAGGCCGTCCTCGACAGCGGCGATCACTGTTCTTCGGTGCGGGACATCATCAATCTGACACAAAATCTGGACTGTTACGGCTTTTACCCCGGCGTATCCGATGAGGAAACGCTGGGGCGTATTTATGTGGACGATCTGGAAATGTTGGATGTGCCGGATCAGGTAAAACCGTATTTCGATTATGCGGCGTATGGCCGGGATGCCTGCATCCACGAAAACGGCCATTTTGCCCCGGGCGGCTATGTTGTCAAAGAAAGCGATCATTTCGTGGAAGTGTATCACGGCTTGCAGGATATTCCCAAGGAACATAAGGTATTCTCTTTCCCGAAGCTCTCTATCCGGGAGCAAATGGCCGCTTATCAGGAAATCATAGACGGTTCTTCTTTGGAGGGCTACCGTCAAATGCAGAAAAAAGACCGTGGGGATCGGTGATGGCACTTCGAGACAAATTGTCCCAAGGAAGGAGGCGGTGTAACTGATTGATGAAGATATTTCCCGGCGCACGATAGCCATATCCGTAAAAACAACCAAGCTGACGGCGCGGGGACTGGCGTATGTGCTGGGCATGGTGGGCCGGAAGATCCGCAAGGCATACCGTGGGCGGCAAGTACCGCATGGAAAACAAAGTGTGCGAAAGCTCATGGCCCACGGTACAGCCACCAACAGCATTGAGCTATCCGGGGATGCCAAGTCCTTTGACCGCGTGGCCCGGAAATGGAATGTAGACTATGCGTTCTATAAAACCGGGCCGGACAAATACCTGCTGTTTTTCAAGGCTGGACAGGCAGACGCAATGACCGCCTGCTTTTCTGAGTATTCCCGGAAGGTGTTAAGCAAAGCAAAATCGAACCGTGTTCCCATCCGGGAACAACTGCAACAGGCGGCAGATCAGCTTTCCAAAGAAAAGCCGAAGCAGAAAGAACGTGCAAAGGAGGTGGCCCATGAGGACAGATAAGATCAGAAAATATCTCATTCCGAACATTCCCTATCTGTTCATCCTGTGGGCGTTCCTCAAGCTGGGAACGGCCTACCGGCTGGCAGCGGGTAACGATTTTGCACATAAGCTCATCGGACTGGGCCAGATGATTGGCCCGGCCTTTGCTGACTTTGCACCCGGTCTTGCCCCGCTGGATTGGCTTATCGGTATTGTAGGAGCCGTTGGTTTCCGGCTGCTGATCTATTTCAAAAGCAAGAACGCTAAGAAGTTTCGGCGGGATGCAGAATACGGCAGCGC
>DXUR01000567.1 GCA_019417795.1 Clostridiales bacterium
CCCTCATGCGCTATCTCCAGTACAACACCTTGCAGCGGAAAGGGCTGACCCATTTTGATGCGTGGGCTTCTACTTTTGGTGAAACTACTACTGCCATCGAACTTGCCCCAGAAGGCACCGGATACTGTGCACGCACCCGTTTTGCGAAGTTCTTCAACCTTCCTGAACTGATGGCGATGTTCAAAGAAGCAGCAGATATCAAGACCAGAGACCAGCTTCATCTCCCGGTGCCTGATGCAAAATTTGAGACGGTGGTGGTCAAACCTTCGGAAATCCAACAGGACATGGTGCAGGCGTTGAGCGAACGTGCAGCCGAAGTCCACAGCGGTTCTGTTGACCCTTCTGTGGATAATATGTTGAAAATCACGTCGGATGGTCGCAAAATCGGTCTTGACCAGCGGTTGATGAATTCCGCTCTGCCCGATGACCCCAACAGCAAGTTAAATGCCTGCGTCAACAACGTCCTGCGCATCTGGAACGACACCAAGGAGCAGAAGCTGACCCAGTTGATTTTCTGCGATATGTCTACTCCCAAGGGGGACGGTTCGTTCAACGTCTATGATGATATCCGCTCCAAGCTGCTCAACGCCGGTGTGCCTGAACAGGAGATCGAGTTCATCCACAACGCAGATACGGAGAACAAGAAAGCAGAACTTTTCTCCAAGGTACGCAGCGGACAGGTGCGTGTGCTGCTGGGCAGCACTGCCAAAATGGGAGCAGGGACCAACGTCCAGACGCTGCTCGTAGCGGTGCATCATCTGGATGTAGGCTGGCGTCCGTCTGATATGACCCAGCGCAACGGCAGAATCATCCGCCAAGGCAACCAAAACAAACAAGTCTACGTCTATAACTACGTCACGGAATCGACATTTGACGCCTACCTCTATCAGACCCTTGAGAATAAACAGAAGTTTATCTCGCAGATCATGACGAGCAAGTCGCCTATGCGCTCCTGCGATGATATTGATGAGCAGGCTCTGTCTTACGCTGAAATCAAGGCTCTGTGTGCTGGTGACCCGCGCATCCGGGAAAAGATGGATTTGGACGTGCAGGTGGCAAAATTGAAAGTTCTGCGCGGTGACTTCCAGAATCAGAAATATCGTCTGGAAGATAAGCTGCTCAAAACATTCCCAGAAGAAATCCAGAAACAGAAAACCCGCATTGCTGCTTTGCAGCAGGATTCACAGATTGCAGCAGCACACCCGCAAGACAAAGAAAACTTCTGCGGTATGACCATCAAAGGTATGGTGTACGATGACAAAAAGGCTGCGGGCGAACGGCTGCTGCTGGCTCGGCAGGAGATGCCCAATGCCGATATGATGCTGCTGGGCACCTACCGTGGCTTTGAACTGAACATCCGGTTCGACAGCTTCAAAAATGAGCATCAAGCCGTTCTCCGGGCAGAGTTGAGCTATCCGGTATCGCTGGGCGATGATGCGCGCGGCAATATCACTCGTCTGGACAATGCCATCGACAACTTTACGGACCGTATTGCAGACGCTGAAAATGCTCTGCAAAATCTGGAGCAGCAGAAACAGGCTGCAGAGGTTGAAGTGGCAAAGCCGTTTGCACAGGAGGAAGAACTGGCCGAAAAGTCTGCCCGACTTTCTGAATTGAACGCCTTGCTGAACATTGATCGCAGTTCGGCACAGGATTCTCCCGAAAAAACAGAAGAAACTCCCACAACTCGTCCGTCCGTGCTGGCTGCGCTGGAGGAAAAGGTCAACCAACCGGAACCAGTCAAGCCGTTCAAGAGTTATCTGGATAAGGAGGGGCGATAATGTGAAAAAGCGGGAACACCGTCTATTTATTCGTGTGACCGATGAAGAACGAAACCGCATTTTAGATAAGATGTATGGAATGGGCATCCACAGTCTGAGTGCCTATATCCGCAAAATGGCACTGGATGGCTACTGCCTGAACCTCGACCTTCCACAGCTGCGCCGAATGGCTTATCTGCTTCAGAATTGCAGTAACAATCTGAATCAGGTCGCCAAACGCGCTAACGAAAACGGCATGATCTACTCTGCCGACCTTGCTGATCTGCGCACCCGGCTGGACGAACTGATTTCCATTGGCAAGCAGATTCTGACTAAACTGGCAAATCTCTAAGAAAATTCCCGCAGTTGGAGGACTGCGGGTGTACATATAATGCTTGACATCCTTGCAGTGCAATAGTCGATACCTTTATAATAAGAGCGAACAGAAAGGAAGTGCCTGATATGATGTCTATCCTGAAGAAAATTGTTCTCTTCCCGGTTTCTCTCTTTGTGGCTTTTCTGGCTCTGATGGCGAAGTGGCTGCTCACGTTGTCCAGCTATGTGGTTGCTCCGCTGATGCTCTACATCTTCGGCTGCGGCATCTACACTGCCTACCGCCAGACTTGGGATCAGTTCTTTATCCTGCTGGTAGCTGAGTTCATCTGCTTCGTTCTATTTTTCGGTGCAACAGCCATCACCGAGGACATCGGACGTTTCAGTGAGTGGCTTGCCGAACTGTAAGGAGCATTTTCAACCTTTTGCCGCCTTCGGGCGGCTTTTTCTTTTATGGGGGTGATTCAGGATGGCCGCGACACGGCTGATCGCGTTGCACAAAAACAAGGGCAAGTCGGTTGCGGCTTGTCTGAAAAGCCGCACAGACTATGTGCAGAATCCAGATAAGACCGAACAAGGTGAACTGGTAAGCTGCTACGAGTGTAGCCCTCTGACAGTCGATGAAGAATTTATGCTTTCCAAGCGGCAGTATGAACTTGCTACCGGGCGCAGACAGAAAAGCGACATCATCGCCTATCAAATTCGACAGTCTTTCAAACCCGGTGAGATCACCGCCGAGGAAGCCAACAAGGTGGGCTATGAACTTGCCATGCGGTTTACCAAGGGCAAATACGCTTTTATCGTTGCCACCCACACAGACCGTCACCACATCCATAACCTGTCTCTTATACACATCTCCGAGC
>DXUR01000568.1 GCA_019417795.1 Clostridiales bacterium
CGTCCTTGCCGGTGCAGTCATCCTTGAACTTCAGCAGATAGTTGCCGTTTTCCAGAGCGTAAACGTTCTTGGTCTTGCCAGTATAAACGAGTTCCATAGTATTGTACCTCCAAAATGTTTTGAATATCGGTTTTATCAGGAAAAGATCAATGCTTGTGTGAACAGCTTAGTGGGCCAGCTCCGCCTGCAGCTTGGCCTCCTTGGCGGCGATCTGCTCCGCCATCTCGGAGCGCTGAGCGTCCAGCTTGGCGGCCAGTGCGTCATCGCTGACGGCCAGGATCTGAGCGGCCAGCACAGCGGCATTCTTCGCGCCATTGATGGCCACGGTAGCCACGGGGATGCCGCTGGGCATCTGGACGGTAGCCAGCAGAGCGTCCAGCCCATCCGCCGCACCGCCCTTCATGGGGATGCCGATAACCGGCAGGGTGGAGTTTCCGGCGAAGGCGCCCGCCAGATGGGCCGCCATACCGGCGGCGCAGATCAGCACGCCGAAGCCGTTGGCCCGGGCGCTTCTGGCGAAGTCCGCGGCGGCGGCGGGGGTGCGGTGGGCGCTGAGAATGTGGGCCTCATAGGGAATGCCGAAGGTCTCGAGCTGCTGGCAGGCACCCTTTACAACGGGCCAGTCAGAGTCGCTTCCCATAATGACTGCTACTTTTTTCATGCGATCCTCCTTAAAAAGATAAAAATGCAAATAAAAAAAGGGTAAACCGGTCCCCATGGATCTCCATGGAGAACAGGTTTGCCCAGACGGTCGACAGTACGTATGACAGCAGGCTTCCATGTGGTGCTCCACGTTCCGTCAGTTGCCTGTGCTTCAATGTAATCATTATCTCAGACGCGACAGAAAATGTCAATTCCTGACACGGCTTTTTCCGTGGGACCTCGCCACAAAATTTTGAAAAGATTGTTGCGATTTTTGCACAATATGTTAAAAAAGTATCTATTTTTAACGAAATAAGTTATGCTAATTGGAGGTATTACCTATGCTTCTTCTGGGGGGCCTTATGCCTTTCACAGCTATAAGGCGGCGTCTGCCTGTCTGACCGCTGAAAAACCCTTATGAACAGGGGAAACGCACCTCTTTGCTCTTGCACCGGGGCGGGCGCGCAGGTATAATGATGAAAAAGAGCATTAACAAATGACGGAGGTGGCTTCATGTACGAAAACGGGAAGATCTATATGGGTCTGGCAGGTGACAAGCGGGTGGAACTGGCGCTGAATATGTGCAACCGCCACGGACTGATCGCTGGGGCCAGCGGCACCGGCAAGACCGTCACCATGAAGGTGATGGCGGAGTCCTTTTCCGACGCCGGTGTGCCGGTGTTTCTGTGTGATGTGAAGGGCGACGTGGCGGGCATCTGCGCGCCGGGCCAGAGCAGCGAGGGCATGGAAAAGCGCATCGACAAATTCGGCCTGCGGGACCGCTTTGTCTACCAGGGCTATCCCACCACCTTCTGGGATGTTTATCAGGAGGGCGGCCACGCCGTCCGGGCCACCGTCAGCGACATGGGACCGGAGCTTCTCAGCCGGATTTTGGGCTTGACGGCGGTGCAGGAGGGAATTCTGCACATCGTGTTTCAAATTGCGGATGACAAGGGGCTGCTGCTGATCGACCTGAAGGATCTGCGGGCCATGCTGACCTATGTCAACGAGCACCGCGCCGAGTACATGATGACCTACGGCAATATCACGTCTCAGTCGGTGGCGGCGATCCTGCGGGCGCTGCTGCCGCTGGAGCAGCAGGGCGGCGAGCTGTTTTTCGGGGAACCGGCGCTGGACATCCGCGACTGGATGCGCACGGCTGCTGACGGCCGGGGCATGATCAATGTGCTGGACTGCGTCAAGCTGGTGCAGAATCCCACGCTGTACGCCAGTTTCCTGCTGTGGATGCTGTCGGAGCTGTTTGAGATCCTGCCGGAGGCTGGCGATCTGGACAAGCCCCGGATGGTATTCTTCTTTGACGAGGCCCACATGCTGTTCCGCGATGCCCCCGCCGTGCTGCTGCAAAAGGTGGAGCAGACGGTGAAGCTGATCCGCTCCCGGGGCGTGGGCGTGTACTTTGTGACGCAAAGTCCCAGCGATATTCCCGATACCGTGCTGGCACAGCTTTCCAATCGGGTGCAGCACACCCTCCGGGCCTATACCCCCACGGAGCTGAAGGCTGTCCGCGCGGCGGCGCGGGCCTTCCGGCCCAATCCCGCGTTTCAGGCGGAGGATGCCATCATGGAGCTGGGCGTGGGCGAGGCGCTGACCTCGTTCTTGGACGAAGCGGGCGTACCCGCTATGGTGGAGCGCACGAAGATTATCTGCCCCCAGAGCCTCATGTCGGTGCCGGAGCCCATGGTCCGGGCCAAGGTGATGATGCACGACGGCATGGAGAAGTATGACGAGTTTGTGGATAACGTGTCGGCCTACGAGGTGCTGACAGCGGAACGGGAGGAAGTGGAGGCCGCCAAACAGGAGGAGGCCGACCGCAAGGCCCGTGAAAAGGAGGAGGCTCAGGCGGAAAAGCTGCGTCTGAAAGAGGAAGAAACCGAACGAAAGCGCAAACAGAAGCTGGAGGACGAGGCTCGCCGCAAGGCGGAGCGCCGGGCGGCCAAGATCGAGTCTCAACTGATCTCGGCAGGCGGCCAGGTGCTCAAGCGGGGCCTGCTGGGTGTGCTGAAAAAGTGGTAACGCGGTTTTTGACGGAATACCTATGAACAAACATGAAAAGGAGAACGTGATATGAAAAAGAGAATTTCGGTCCCATTTTTAGCGGCTGCGATTGTGGTTTTGGCCCTGCTTGCGGTGATCGTCATTGCAAAACCCTTTCCCCAAAAAGCATCGGCGGTATTCCCGGAAAAGCTGTTGGAGCTCCCCTGCACCGTGGCGCGGGAATCCATAGACGGCGCGGAAAAGATTGATCTTACAAATGACCAGAAGGGAGCCCTGTTGAATGAACTGGAAACC
>DXUR01000569.1:0-1254 GCA_019417795.1 Clostridiales bacterium
AGCCCGTCGAGCCTTGCCAGCCGCCCCATCAAAGTGCTGCTGGCGGACGAGATCGACCGCTACCCCAAGAGCGCAGGAACAGAGGGCGACCCTCTTGATCTGGCAAAGAAACGCCAGACGACCTTTTGGGATTACAAGACCGTCATGGTCAGCACGCCCACCATCAAGGGAGACAGCCGCATTGAGGACGCCTACCTACTTTCTACACAAGAAGAATGGAACGTGCCTTGCCCGGAATGTGGGGCATACCAGCCGTTCCTTTGGGAGAATGTCAAGTTCGACAAAGACGACCTCGACAAGGGAATTGGATATGTCTGCAGGGAATGCGGCTGTGTATCAAATGAATACCGCTGGAAAGAGCAGGGGAAATACGGTAAGTATGTTGCCGCCAATCCCGGTGCAGAATCCAGAGGCTTCCACCTGAACACGCTGGCTTCAACCTTTGTTGGCTGGAAAGAGATCGTGACGAAGTTCATCGAAGCGAAAATTGCCCTCGATCATGGCAACCCGGAACAAATGAAGGTCTGGGTGAACACAGAGTTGGGCGAGACGTGGGAGGAACGCGGCATTCAGTTGGAGGACATCGAGCTGTTCAACCGCCGCGAAATCTACGCCGCAGAGGTGCCGGATGATGTTCTGTACCTCACTGCTGGTGTTGACGTGCAGGATGATCGCTTTGAAGTTGAAGTGGTCGGCTGGGGCGAGGGCACAGAGAGCTGGGGCGTTCGCTACCAGAAAATCTTCGGCGATATGCTTTCGGATCAGGTATGGGACGATCTGGACAACTTTCTACTTCGGACATGGCACAAGGCAGACGGAACGGCATACCCGCTGTTGGCGACCTGCATTGATTCCGGTGGACACCACACCGATGAAGTTTACCGGTTTGCAAAGGAACGGCTCAACCGGCGCATCTTTGCCATTAAGGGCATGGGCGGCGCAGGAGTGCCGTTTATCCGCAACCCGTCCAAGAACAATCGTGTTCGGGCAGACCTGTTCATTCTGGGCGTTGATGCGGGCAAAACGACCATCTATCAGCGTTTGGAAGTCAAGACGCCCGGCCCGAACTACTGCCACTTCCCGTCAAATGAGGAAGCAGGCTACACCGAAGAATACTTCAAGGGCCTAACAGCTGAGAAGAAAGTGGTGCGGTTCGTCAAGGGTCATTTGAAAGAATACTGGGAAATCAAAGATAAAGAGCATAAACGAAACGAGCCGCTGGATTTGCGCAATTACGCAACCGCGGCTCTTGCT
>DXUR01000569.1:1264-2951 GCA_019417795.1 Clostridiales bacterium
CGGCACAGAAACAGCTTGACCTTTGGATTGCCGCCGAGGAAAAGGTGACACACGGGCAAAGCTACCAGATCGGCAATAGGTCATTGACCTACGCAGACCTGACGCAGATTGGAAAGCGGATTGATTATTGGTCGAACAAGGTGACGGAACTTTCTCAGCAGAGAAAGGGACGGAACCGGATGGGGCATTTTGTGCCGCGTGACCTGTAAGGAGAGTAGAAGATGGGATTCTTCGATACCCTGCTCACGGCGATTGCCCCGGAGCGGGCAGTAAAACGTGTTGCCGCACAGACGGCAATACGGGCAATCAATTCGGGATATTCCAACTATGGCGCAAGTCTGCACAAGAAATCTATGCGGGGCTGGATGTGGCACGGTGGAAGCCCGAAAGAGGACATCGAAGATAATCTTCGCGTCCTGAGAGAGCGGAGCAGGGACGCTTATATGGGCGTCCCGCTGGCAACCGGTGCCATCAAGACCATGCGCACCAATGTAGTGTGCGGCGGTCTGACACCGACACCGCAGATCGACAACGCATTTTTGGGTATTTCAGACGAGGAAGCCCAGAAAATCAATGAACAAATCGCAAGAGAATTTGCTCTGTGGGCCAATAAGCCGACCTGTGATGCAGACCGCATCGACAATTTCTATATGTTGCAGCAGTTGGCATTTACGGGATTTCTGCTGAATGGTGATTCATGGGCAGTCCTGCAGAACAAAAAGACGCCCGGTGTACCGTATGACCTGCGTGTGCGGATCATCGAAGCCGACCGCATTTGTTCTCCTGCGTTTATGGACATCCTTTCGCCGACGGACATTAACGAGCATCATGTTGAAAAGATCGTGCAAGGTGTTGAAACCGATGCAGACGGCATGGTCATTGCGTACTGGGTTTGCGACCGGCACCCGCTGGCGTCTACCAGCGTGACGGGATTGACGGCCTCGCACTGGACAAGAGTGGAAGCCTACGGCAAAAAGACCGGGCGGCAGAATGTTCTCTGTCTGATGCAGCGCGAACGTGCCGGTCAGCTGCGCGGCGTACCACTGCTGGCACCGGTGCTGGAAAGCCTGAAACAGCTTGGGCGTTTTACGGACGCAGAGCTGACAGCCGCGGTGATCTCCGCGATGTTCACAGTGTTTATCAAGAAGTCGGATCAATCTGACGAGGTGCCGTTTGGCGAAATGCTTCCCCCGGATGTGCAGGTAGATACGCCTGATAAGACCAGTGTGGAGCTGGCACCGGGCGCGTTTATCGACCTGAACCCCGGAGAGGAAGTGCAGTTCGCAGACCCGAAGCACCCAACGACCGGGTTTGAAGCGTTCATGAACGCCATTGTAAAGCAGATGGCGGCGGCGTTGGAAATTCCGTCTGAGGTGCTGTACAAGCAGTTCAGCACCAGCTATTCTGCAGCCCGCGGCGCTTTGAATGAATTTTGGAGAACCACGGGAATGCACCGAGACTGGTTCGCGGATTCTTTCTGCCAGCCGGTCTATGAGGCATGGTTCCGGGAAGCCGTGTGCAAGGGACGGATCAAAGCGCCGGGCTTCCTGACAAACCCGGCGGTTGCAGCGGCCTACATGAACTGCAACTGGAATGGCCCGGCAAGAACAAACCTGAACCCCAAGGATGAAGCCGAAGCAGCCCAGATGCGGGTGAACAGCGGATTCTCCACGGCGGCACAGGAAAC
>DXUR01000057.1 GCA_019417795.1 Clostridiales bacterium
AATTTATCTTAAAACTAGATAATCTCATCTTTCTGCTTTGGCAGCTCTATAACAATAAACGCACAAACTATTCGAACGCCTGCTACATCATTGAGATATGTCTGTATTCTCGTCTGAGTTGCTTTGTACATTGGACAGCTCCGGTTTGCGGGTATGCAGCCGCCGTTCGATTGATTCGTGTAGAAGCTGAGATACAAGAGCCATTAACGGAATAAAGAAGATCATGCCAAGGACACCGAACAGTTTACCGCCCAGCAAAACCGCCAACAACGTCCAGAACGGGGATAGCCCTACACTGTTTCCCACGACGTGCGGATAGATGAACTGATTTTCAACAAACTGAGTTGCCTGATAGACGATCAAGCATAGGAGCGCCTTGTTCGGAGCCGCCAATAAAGTAAATAAAATGCCGAAAGCGCAGGAGAGAAATCCTCCAATATAAGGAACGAATGCAAAGGCGGCAGTTAAAACGGCTGTTAGCCCCGCATATGGAATCCCTGCAACAGAAAACGAAAGAAAGATCAATGTTCCAAGAATCATAACCTCGACACACTGACCAGAAAGAAACTTCGCATAGGTGTCATGTGCAAGTTTCGAAATATGGCAAATTCTATCTGCAACGGATTCCTTACAGTAGGCATACAGTGCCCGTTTGCTTTGACTGCTCAATTCACGCCATCCAATTAGCACATAGAATGTGATCACAAGTGAAATTGCAACATCAGCAATCGCAGATACCGTAGAGCCAGCAACATTGGCAACTGAGGAAATCACTGTGTTCATTTCGCTCGAAATGCTTTGCAGAATAGATTTCCAATCGAGCGCAGCAAAATGTGCCGACAGTTTCTCTGTGTCAATGCCGTATCTTTGCAATAAGCCGACCCAGTCAGGCCATTTTTCTTGAACAAGAGCAGCAATGCTTTTTACAGATGCAGTGAGCTGTGGAATCGCAATTACACACAGAAGAGCAATAATCGCAATAACACATATCAGCGTCAGTAACAGGCTTATCATGTCTATTTGCCGATCTGTAGCTTTAGTCAGCTTTCGTCGAAGCCTCTTTGCCAGTCCGCGCACGGGTACACTTAGAACAAAGGCCAGCAAAAGGCCTGATAAAATCGGAGCGAGCAAGCCAATACACGATTTTAGAAAGTTGGCAACATAGTTTAGATTGTTGAATGCCGCAAATAAGATCACCCCAAACGTGATTAGTAGAAGCGGCTTTTTGTAGGATTTATCCATGATTACATCCTCGTAAGAAATCGGTTTGTTTTATTATTGGGGAGTATCTTATAGGCAATCCACCAACCAAAGAAACAGACTGGCAATGCAGCGAGAACATCCATGATAGAATGCTGTTTCATAAAAACGGTGGAGAGACTGATACACACGGCGATTGATGTAGCAGCGATTTTCCATCCGACGCTTTGGAGCGCCTTGCAATCCCATAACCCAAACATCGCGGCAACAGAGCCTATTACATGAAGTGAGGGGCAAACATTTGTATTGGTATCGAAACTATAGAATAATTCAATAAAGCGTGTAAGTAGATTATTGCGTACAAATGCTTCTGGCCGCAAATTTTGGCAGGTTGGAAAGAACAGGTAAATCAAAACCGTGATCGTATAGGTGACTATCACAAAATACATCATACGCCGAAATGCAGGTACATCGACGAAAAAAGTATAAACCAACGTACCGATTAGAAAGACAAACCAAAATAGATACGGAATCAACGCCCATTCACAAAATGGTATTATATCATCGAGTCCACAATAGACGGGATAGTAATTTCGTTGCGGTTGCAACCGCTCAAGAAACAAAAACAGCAAGCCGAAAATTGGCCAGTAAAGCAATAGCCTGACGTGAGAAAATTCAGGTGTATTAAGTTTATGGATGCGGAACTCACGGTAATTAACTTCCGGCTTTATATGATTACTTTGCATGACTGTATATCCATTCATAGATTTTATCGGCTGCCGTACATTCCGTCTGCGACCGCATTGCCGCGCGCATTTTAGAAAGAAGCACTGGGGCATTTAGCGTTTTTATTGTGGTGACTGCGATTGCTTTTGGCGTATTGGCTGTGACGGCCATTCCATTACGCAGAAAAAAATTCAGATTATGTGTCTCGCAGCCAGCCACTGCATCGATAAGCACCATTGGTAACTCTGCCGCCATTGCCTCAGATGTACTTAGACCTCCGGGCTTTGTCAGGAATAGGTCTGAGGCTTGCATGAGCTGCGGCACATTATTGACGGTTCCCAGAACATGAACTTGAGAATACTTTTCTGTCCTTTTTTGGAGTTTTTTGCGTAAATCATCATTTGTGCCGCATACAACACTAAGTTCTTGTTCTGTTGTGAGGTAAGGGCAGAGATACGATATAATCTCCTCCATTGGACCGCAGCCCATGCTACCGCACATCATTAAAATATGCTGATGAGCAGGAGAGATTCCGGCGTTGGCTTTTCCTGCTTCTTGTGACACACGCTGGTAGAATTGCTGCCGCACAGGGATTCCACTGGCGATCAGCTTTTGAGGTTGAAGTCCACATTGTTCAAACTCACCTAACAGCGAAGTGGACGGAATGAAATACCAGTCCAGCGCAGAATCCGCTGTGCAGGGAGCGCAGGTATAGTCTGTAGAAATGTGGCTCGTTACAAGCTGTAAGCATGGGTGCTGTCGGCGCATTTCTGTCAACGCCAAGGCTGGGAATACATGAGTACAGATGATATTATCGTAGCCTGCAGAGCGGATGTATTGATACATCCGCTCTGCGCCGGAGGAAAGTAGCTTATAGATCGGCGTTCCCTCACAAAAAATATCTTCGTGAGATTCCGCACGCTGATACCCAGCATCAAAAAGCCTTGGAGCATGGCGGTAAATTCGGGTATGCCAATTAGAAATAAACGTGGATGCTTTTTCTGAAATAAACTGCAAAGAATCTGTAATATTGCAGATTTCTCCGCGAGAGTGGTAGGCTTCCTGAACTGCTTGCGCACAGGAGTTATGCCCTGCGCCAGTGTTGCAGCTTAGAATTAGTGTTTGCATTTGAATCTCCTATTTTTTCCTTTGCTGCATAGCAAACAGCTTTTGCAGGCGTGGGCGATTATAGCGCTGGACAACAATAAACGGCAAATTACCCAGCACAATGTAGATAATCGTTATACATACCCCGCCAACACCGGACCATATTTTCAGCAGTCCAAGACCGGCGATAGACAACAGAATATGTGTCCACTCTGCCACGCAAGTTTCTTCTATCATGCGCGGCAAGTTCTCATAGTTTTCCTTTGTCAGTTTCTTTTCCGGCATGATTTTAACGAATATGCGGCTCATATCGGGGATCTTTGCCTGCCATTTCCGAACATGAAGCCGCTTCCATAGTTTTTGCTCTGCCGGGTGGCAGACCCAAGGAAAACGATCGGCGTGAAACCAATGCTTCGGGATCAAGCGCCCCACTACAAAGGAGAGAACCCCTAACGCCGCGATATATAGCAGACACATAAGAAAATGCTTCATAAAAACCTCAACATAGCGGTGCGAAAATACGAAGGACACCATCTACGACCCAGCGGCGCGAATAATGTTTCATATCATAGGGCTTTACCTCTTTACATTTTGCCTGTGTAGCGATGAAATCGTCCTTTATTGCTGCAATAATACTGGAACGATAAAAGAACGAATTGTTTTCAAAGTGGAGAAAGAGACTGCGGTAGTCCAGATTGACAGTTCCTATCGTCGCAACTTTGTCGTCTGATACAAAGCTCTTTGCATGAACGAAGCCGGGAGTATACTCATAAATCTTGATGCCGCCAGTCAGCAACACCTGATAAAAGCTCCGAGACATACGGAAAATCAGCTTCTTATCAGGGATGCCGGGCATAATGATCCGCACGTCTACACCACGTTGAGCAGCGGAAATCATTGCATCCATCAAGTCATCGCCAAGCATAAGATACGGTGTAAAAAACCATGCGTAATCCGTGCTTTGAGAAAGCAAGTCAATAAAGAGCTGATTACTGGTAGCTTCATGGTTAAGGGGCGAATCGTAGTAACTAAGCACATAACCATCAAATGTGTGCGGCGGCGCAGGATACCTTTTGGGATATGTGGGCATTGCAAGCTGTCCTGCTTCTTTTTCCAGCGAAAATGCGTTCCAAAAGGTCAAGAACATATGGGTAAAATTTTTTACTGGCTCACCAGTAATCCGAAAGCCTGTGTCCTTCCAGTGTCCATAGGGATGTTCCAAATTGATATACCGATCTGATAAGTTGATACCTCCGCTATAAGCAACTTCGTTGTCAATAATCAGCATTTTGCGATGATCGCGATAGTTTGCAGTTCCTTTTAAGGCAAGGAAAGGATTAAAAGGAATACATGGAATGCCTTTCTTTTTCAGTTCACGGACATTACTGAAATTGAACGAAGAAATACTGCCAAGATCATCGTATATCACACGTACATCAACGCCCTGCTCCATTTTTACTTCCAGTTCGTTCACGATTGCGTCCCACATATGCCCCGGCTCAATAATGAAGTATTCTACGTAAATCGAGTTTCTTGCATTTTTCAAATCGGCAAGCATATCAGGGAACATATTATCGCCCAACGGATAGTAACGAACCTGCTCAACTGCACACATCGGATATTGCGTTTTTTCTTCCAGCCACCGCACTGTTTGCCCCATGCGTTTTTCGCCGTCAAAGGGCGCTTCTTTTATTGGAAGAGGCTGCGGATTGCAACTCTTTTGAACTTGCTGCAAGCGCCTTTTTAGAGGGCGGGCCGTCCGTTTATTTCCAAAGAGCAGATATAGTAACGCTCCTACCAAAGGTAGTGACAGAATAACCAGCAGCCAAAGCAATTTATAAGCGGTTTCATCTCTCTTTATAATAATAAATACCACCAAGAAAAACGCTGCAACGGAAAGCAGTGACACAATAATCGGTGCGTAAGGGGTCAGCCATTTCATCAACAGCAAAAGCCAGAGCGATTGTAAAGCCACCGCTGGAATAATTGTTAGAATGCGTCGAATGATTTTTCCCATATGTTTACCCCCCTCTGTGTTATTTCTCCTCCGAAGATGCTTCCCAATCGCAAACTATTTGTGCCATTTCCTGTGGGGTTTCTTTATAGCCTCGTAATACCCACGCATTCATAAGCCCAAACAATCCATATGTAATAAATTGGATAAAGTAGTGCGTTTTGGCATCGGCATTAGCGACAATGGATGCCGCTTCTTGTAAATAGAAGTTTAGAATCACATATTGGCGATCAGCTGAGTAGAGCAGATCACAAATAGGACGAGTGGAAAGGCAAAATTCAAAAAACAGCCTGATGCCGTCATAACTACCAGTGGCGAAGTTGGTAGCACCGTGTTCGTCGGAAAAGCGCTTCCACAGACATGTGATTTTGAAAGACAGAACTTCATCTTTACTTTTGAAATAACGGAAATAAGTGGAGCGACCTACATCTGCCTTGGCAGTCATCTCCTCAATACTGATTTTTTCAATGGGTTTTTCTTTCATTAGTTCCAGCAACGCTGTACCCATACATTCTTTCAGATAGTCTGTTGTAGCCGTTGTCCTTCGCATAAGAAACGTCTCCTTTAATTGCGTATCATTGAAACAAGGATTGTCATTTGTTCCACTTTCGCTCGGACTATTGACAACGCCTGCTTCTGTGATATTCATAGCATCTATGATACTATCGTTTCATTTATACTATCATTTGCTATTTGCCCTGTCAAGCTAAAATGCGAGTACGACGAGCAGAAAGGAAAACTATGGGTACGATTTTTTCCCGTGTAAAACTCAGCGGAAAGCATGTGGCCGCCCTCTTGGCGCTGATGCTGCTCTCCGCTGTGACAGCCATGCTGCTGCCTACTGCCCTGGCCAGTATGATTGACATCGGAGTGGCCGGAGAAAACCGAAACACCATCCTAATCATTGCGGCGGTGATGGCAACCCTGGCCATTCTGCGGCTCTGTGTTTATTATATCTGAGCTATTCACAGTAAAGTTGGACATTTGTATTCAGCGGGAGAAAATAACCTTGACAAATCTCGTCTCAGAAGGCCATGCTTTTGCAGTATGCCAGGGAGCATCACTTCCCCAACCCAACCTTTTTCGTGGATGACGGTGTAAGCGGTGTGACCTATGACCGTCCCGGCTTTCAGGCCATGCTGGCCGAAATCGAGGCGGGACGGGGGGCCGTGGCGATCGCCAAAGACCTTTCCAGACTGGGCCGCAACTCCGCGCTGACCGGGCTTTACACCAACTTCACCTTTCCGCAGAACGGTGTTCGTTTCATCGCCATCAACGACAACTACGACACCATTGACCCTAACCGTGTGGACAACGATTTTGCGGGCATCAAAAACTGGTTCAACGAGTTCTATGCCCGGGACACCAGCCGCAAGATCAGAGCCGTCCAGAAAGCCAAGGGTGAGCGAGGCGTACCCCTGACCACCAATGTGCCCTATGGCTATGTAAAAGACCTGGAGAACCCCCGCCGCTGGGTGGTTGACCCGGTAGCCGCTGATGTGGTGAAACGCATCTTCGACCTGTGTATGAAGGGCCGTGGTCCCATGCAGATCGCCAACCAACTGAAAGCGGACAAGGTGCTAACGCCCAGCGCATACAGGGCCTTGCAGGGCATCAAGACCCCAAACAAGAAACCGGAGGACCCCTGCGACTGGCACAGCAGTACCGTTGTGGCGATTCTGGAACGGCGGGAGTACACGGGCTGTACGGTGAACTTCAAGACCTATACCAACTCCATCTGGGACAAGAAGCAGCGGGACAATCCCCTTGAGAAGCAAGCCATCTTCCCCAATACACATGAGGCCATCATCGAGGAAGCCGTGTTTGAGAAGGTACAGCAGGTGCGCCAGCAGCGGCATCGCAAGACCCGTACAGGCCGAAGCAGCATCTTTTCCGGGCTGGTGTACTGTGCCGACTGCGGTGAGAAGCTGTATTACGGGGCGACGAACAATTACCGACCGGAGGGCGCGTTCTTTGACTGTTCTCTCCATTAGAAGCACAAGGACAAGTGCGGTACTCATTACATCCGGGAAACCGTACTCAGCCACATAGTCCTGAAACACATTCAGGCTGTGACGGGCTACATTCTGCGGCATGAGGCACATTTCCGTGCAGTGATGGAGGAACAACTCCGGCTGGAAAGCAGTGAGCAGATCCGCATCCGAAGGAAACGGCTGGAACGGAACGAAAACCGCATCGCTGAACTGAAACGGCTGTTCATCCGGATTTACGAGGACAACGCCTGCGGACGGCTGAGTGATGAGCGCTTCGATATGCTGAGCCTGACCTATGAAACGGAGCAGAAGCAGTTGGAGACCGAGTGCGTAACTTTGCGACAGGAAATTGAAGTACAGGAACGACAGAACGAAAACGTTGAGAAGTTCATTCAGACGGCGCACAAGTATGTGGGCATCGATAAGCTGGACGGCTACGCTCTGCGGGAACTGGTGTCCGCCATCTATGTGGACGCACCGGACAAATCCAGCGGGAAGCGTGTGCAGCACATTCACATCCAGTACGATGGGCTGGGCTTCATCCCGCTGAATGAGCTGATGAAAGAGGAAACGGCGTGACCGAAGTCACGCCGCACCCTTTGAAAACTCAAGGTTTTCACCATTTTTTTATTTTACTGTTTTACGACCACCCGGCCAATGATGTGACCATTATGAAAGAGGGGCACCCAAAAACGGGTACCCCTCTATTTTGGTGGGTCAGGTTGGAATTGAACCAACGATGTTTCAGATGTCACGGTTTTACAGACCGCTGCGATCGCCAACTACGCGCACTGACCCATATGGCGGAGAGCGCAGAACTCGAATCTGATATCACTTCTGATACGATCCGCTTAGCGGGCGGTCCCCGGGCCTTCCGGGTTCACTCTCCAAATATGGCTGGGGTGGCTGGACTTGAACCAACAAATGCCGGTGTCAGAGACCGGTGCCTTGACCATTTGGCGACACCCCAGTATATTGGCAGGGATAGGGCGACTCGAACACCCACGGGCGGTTTTGGGGACCGCTGTTCTTCCGGTTAAACTATACCCCTGTATGATGATGGTGATGCCTGCGGGATTTGAACCCAGCATTACAAGCTTGAGAGGCTTGCGTCCTAACCAATTAGACGAAGGCACCAGATGGAGATACGGGTCGGATTCGAACCGACGATTAACAGCTTTGCAGGCTGTCCTCTTCAACCTCTTGAGTACCGTATCATGGCTGGGATAGTTGGATTCAAACCAACAGTGGCCGGCATCAAAGGCCGGTGCCTTAGCCGCTTAGCAATATCCCAGTATTATGGAGATCCGCGCCGGACTCGAACCGGTCATTGCAGCCGTGAAAGGGCTGTGTCCTAACCATTTAGACGAGCGGACCGTATGGCAGGGAGAAGTTCTCCCTGCATATTAAGCAACCGAGTGATCGGTAATGAGGATATCATCAATACGCACATGCAGCAGTGCAGCAAGGGCGATAAGATTATCTACAGTCGGCAGCGCAGTGCCGTTTTGCCACTTGTAAATGGCCTGCGGGGAATTGAAGCCGAATGCCATTTGTAGGTCATGCACCGTCAGCCCCGCTGCTTTGCGAAGCATCACAATATTGGTGCCTGTGCGAGCAAGGTTGATCGTTGGAATGTTCATTCTCAAATACACCTCCTATCTGAATTATTTGGCCTCATGGGCATGAAAAAGCCGCTTGTCTGCACTCAAGACAAGCGGCTTCAATAATTCAGAGAAGGAGATCCTGATAGACCGATTCTTTCAGGTCAACAGGTACTCAATCCGATCATATTCTTCTGCTTATCTTGATATGGGCGTGCTTCGCAAAAGCTATATTCCTCGCACTGGAAGATAGCCTGCCATTCGCTCATATAGAAGATAGCGGAAGAAATAGTCTTCATGGTTCTGCGTCCTTTCTGTAGAGATTTGTTCTTGGTTTCTGACTGTACTATACCACAACTCTTTCGGTTTGTCATTCAACTTGTGGTTAAATATCGCTGTTTTCTGGAGAGATGACACCATTCTCAACATAGTATCGGTAGCTGCCGTCGATATTGACCTTGCCCCAGTGCTTAATATCATCATTCTCTTCAAGCTCATCTGGATGGATACAAAAGTCGTCGATCTGGTCGCCATAATCCTCGTCGGCATATACCTGACAATAGTATCCGCCTTCATTAGGCTCACAATCTGGCGTTGCAGAAACATAAAGGCCCCTGTACTCCATGGTCATCGACTCCTTGTACAAAAAATGCAGTCCCAATATGTCAGAATGCACAAACCGTTTCAAGTGCAGTTTTCACCCATTACACCAGGCTACAGCCTCTTTGAATTGCTCCCATGTAATAGCTGTACCGTATTCATCATAGATGCTGAACTCGGGATTGTCGCGGAGCCACTGCTCTACGGAGAAAATGTCTCGAAACCCGTTCTCGACTCTCCAGGAAAAATGGCCGGCTCTTGCTGTGCCGATCACGACGGACGCACTTTCCGGTTCCTCAATCTGAAAGAGGAACTGATTTGAGATTTTATTAAGCAGTTCATCCATGGTGTCCTCCAGGTCAGAAGTGACGGGGATTTCTTTGATCCGGTTGATGCAATCCGCCTGAATTGCGATTAGCTTTTCCTGAAGAGCAGCCACTTCTTCAACGACCTGTCGTTTCATAAATTCATATTGCGTACTCATTGTGTTTCCTCCCATGAGTCATGACTGCCGTGCACTGCCTTCAAGGCATCTCTATGCGCAACCTCTTCAACAAGATAGTCAGCCTGTGCGACCGTGGATTTTTGTTGTTAAGCTTTACATCCAGAACCGTCCGGACAGACACCCGAACGCGATGGAAACCACGCCCTGGATCATCAGGAACAGCCCCGCCAGAACGGACAGCGTCACCGCCGCAGCCAAGGGGTCCATAAAGGAGAGGAATCCAGCCGCCGCCATCAGCAGGCCGAAGGCTGTCACCCAGCCCCATCCCCGCACTCCAAACCGGCGCAGATCAAAGGAGTTTACAAATTTCGTGATGCCGGAGAACAACAGCCACATACCCAGAATATAGGGCAGGGTCATCATGGTGAACATCTGGTTGCACAGCAGGAAGATGGACAGCAGCACCGTAAGGATGCCATCCACCAAAAACCATCCGGAACCGTAAATACTGCTGCCCGCCGTGGCAAAAATTATAATATCTACCACACCGGAAAATAACATGGCCATTCCTAACAGGAAGGACAGCCCGCTCAGGGCAGCGCCGGGATGGAGCATACACGCACCACCCGCCACGATCAGCAGCACACCTGCCACGATCCACAGCACGCGGGAAACGGTTTTATTCATACATCATGCCTCCTAAGGAAAAAGAGGGGGATCCAACTTTCCTCCCGTCGATCCATTCGATCTTGTTTCGTATCCCCGCCCGGAACCCGGACGGAAATACGACGCAGGACCGCCGTTAAAAGAAACCGGCCGGGACCCGTCCTTGCGGGCCCCGGCCATTTGGTCACTCAATGGCGATAGCGGTCTGAGCAGGCACCTGCTTGACCTCGGCCTTGGGGACGAACAGCTTCAGAACGCCGTTCTCATACTTGGCCTTCACATCCTGAGGCTCCACATCCTCGCCCACATAGAAGCTGCGGCTGAGAGAACCGGCGTAACGCTCCTGACGGATATAACGGCCCTTCTTATCCTCCTCGTCCTTGTCCAGTCCCTTGGCGGCGCTGACGGTCAGGCAGCCGTCCTGCAGCTGGATCTCTACCTCGTCCTTCTTAAAACCGGGCAGGTTCATGTCGATCTCGTAACCGTTCTCGACCTCCCGCACATCGGTGTTCATCAGGTTCTTCGCATGCTTGCCGTACAGCTCATGTTCGGCCTTCGGGAACATTGCGCTATTAAAGAAATCATCAAACAGGTTCTCACTAAAAATACTGGGTAACATAAATTGTTCCTCCATTCAATTCCCGCTCTCGGTTCCGGGAGAAGCTCCCGGTCCGGAGCTTGAGTATTTATAATTTGATTTGATCTCTTGGGGGGGATCTCTTTATCCCTCTCCCTAAGATCGTGTTCATTATAACCCCGTTTTTAGCAATGTCAATATACGAGTGCCAACGTTTACAAAATCAGCGATCTTTGTTCACACTTTCCTGCTATTTTTGAGTATTCGTTTTGTTATATTCGATTTTTCTTTGGTTTCGATTTAAATTATCGTCATTTTGTTTATAAATTAAAAACTCGCATCCCGACTTCTTTACATAGAGGGCGCCGGCCTCAGTCAAATCAACAGAGACTTCCTTGCCGGCTTCTTCCCAGGATACGGTGTAACCGGCATCCGGCGCTTCGTATAACCACCAGCCGATATTGTCATACTGGTCTTGCATAGTGTACTTCAGCAAATCGCGCAGTGCGAGCAGGTAGAGATTGTCCTTGTCGAAGGCAGGAAAACCATCGCACATTTTACTGAGGGCCTTATCGAACTCATCAATACGAGCCTCCTGCTGGCGTATCTTCTCAATCGTGCTCAAAAACAGTGCTTTTGGCAGCACAGGCAGCACTCCTTTCTTATTCATGCGCGGATAGGATTTCTTTCAGCGTTCTCGGCTCGTAGCCCATGTAAGGCATCATGCAGCCGACATTGATGGCGCGAATGGGCTTTCCTTGTTGAACATTCAGTTTCTTGTTCTCGTTGAGCTCTTTGACGCATTTCTGGAAGAATGCCTCTTCCACAGTATTATGAGTATGGGCGTAGAGAAGAATCGATCCGCGATGCTGGCCGTTCCACATCAGGATGGGATAGTGCATCAAGCAGAGCTTGTATGTCTTTCCATCAAAGGAATCGGCAATCTCCCGGTAGTCAGTGATTTCCTCAAAGAGCCGCTGATAGCGATAGTCGGACAGGTCATCGTGGTTACCGCGAAACAAAATCTTCTTACCCTTCAACTGGGCAACCAGCGCGAGTAGTGCACTGTTCTTACCCCGCATGGCCATATCGCCCAGGATATAGACGGTA
>DXUR01000570.1 GCA_019417795.1 Clostridiales bacterium
ATCCGAACCTTTTCTCGATAGGAGAAGGGTTCGGATTTTTTGTTTTCTTCGGAAACGAGAACAATGGCTCTTCCCTTACGGCTGTGTGTCCAAAACCTTATCAGAAGAAAGACCGTATCACGAAGGTCACAACAGTAAGAGTGCCGTAAGGCAGAAGGGACGCAAGATTATGAAGTACGATGCAAGAGCCTGTCAGTTTAACATGGGCACCGGCTGTGTGGAGCTGCTGCTCCGGGATGGGCGCAAAATTTCCATCAACTGCACCGGTGTCGAGGATGCACTGGATGTTACCATGGCGCAGAGGTCTGAACTGGACTACCTCATCTACAATGACCCGCTGGCGTATGCAGAGCTAATTTTGAACGGTGAGCCAGAGGAGTATCTGAGAAATGCGGCTGGAAGTCACGGATTAGAGGACTGAACGCAAAAACAGGGTGCGCCCTGCCGGACGCACCCTGCAAAAATCCACACACGATAAGTAAGGCAGGGAGTTCCCCGACGGGAACTTCCTGTTTTTCTTTGGTTGCGATATGAGCCTGTTCCGCCTGCCATGCAGCAAATTCCCGTTGACCTTCCTCGCTGTTCCAGCAGGCAAGGATCGCCGGATAGAATGCCCGTGCCAGTCGTTCGATGGCTTCATCGGGGTAAGGGGAAATATTTGTGGACTTTTTCTTTTTGTTCAAACGCACACTCCTTTGGATTTCTGTTGACAGCATACAATGTGCCTGTTGTTATGCTGTCTGCTCATCCTCTGCGAGCGCAGATTCCAGCGAAGCAAGGTACTCCTTGTGCTTGTGGATGATTTCGAGAATGACTTCTCGCTGTGCTGTGTCTGGCATAGTTCTCAGAAGATAGTCAAACTCTGTGCGGAAACGTGTTGTAACGTGTTCCAGTGCGACATAATCATGCCGCACTTCTTCCGGGTAAGCATCGCTGTCGTAAACCGATTCGATTTTCTGAAACGGCAATACAGGTGCCTTTCCCGGTTCCCGGATGATGCCATCGGCATCCGGTTTCGGTTCAACTTTCAGTTCCGGGTGCAGGATTTCCTGCAAGGTCTGTGCGCGGGCATCATAGTTGGCTCGTGCAAGGCGGTGCATATCAGCCTTGCTGACTTTTACCTGTTTGTTCAGAATCTTCTCCCGCATACCGGGAATCAGGGATTCAGCAATTTCAACACCTTTCATGTACTTCGATGCGCGAAGTACAGTTGCCTTGCTTACACCATTTTCCTCTGCGATTCGTTCGCAGGTTTTCATGGCTTCACCGGAGTTATCAGTTTGAGAACTCCGGTGAAATCGGCCATTTTCATCATGCGATTCTTTGCGGGCTTCGCCATGAGAGGATTTTTCCGCTTCATATTGCTTCCCGATGAGGAACAGCTTCTGCTCCGGGGTGAGGTTGCGCCGCCCCAACTGATTCTTGCAGATCCATGCGAGGACTTCTTCTCTGCTTTCAAATCGGAGCGGCATGGTGGAAAAGCAAATCTCCGGGTGCTTCTGGAGAATTGCATAACGATTGTGGCCGTCAACGAGGGTGTTGTTCCAGACGATCAAAGGAGAGAGCAGCTTGCCTTCCTTGAGGATGTTTTCTTCAAGCTGCTTGTACTCATCGTCCGTCAGCGGCGGGATCTGATTCTGGAACTCCGGGTCGATTTTCAGATTGATCATACGCACAACTCCTTATCTCTCGTGATGTTGCGTCCGTTCGTCCTCCCGGAAGAACAGGGCAACATTCTGTTTTGCATCTTTCAGCTTGAGCAGTTCGATCTTGGCTTCCTTGTACTGCTCATAGAACTGGGCCTTTTCGGAAGCAAGAGCGCAGTATTCCGCTTCCAGCTTGTTCGGACTTGGCAGTTTAGTGATGTTGTTTGCCTTGAGATAGGCTGCTGCTGTCCGGTATGCTGTCAGCTCTGCACGATGCTGTTCTTCAAAGGTTGCGGGGGATTTGGCAGCGTTCCGTTTCTGCGCGAGCGGTCGGTACTGCTTGTAGGAAGCAGCATAACGGCGCAGTGTTTGGTTGTTTGCCATGCGGGTTTCGAGGTCTTTCACTACGGCCAGCGATTCATGGAACTTGGTGTCAAGCTCTGCAATTCTCTGGTCGAGTGCGTCCTCGTTGAGCAGACCTTTCTCCTGCAAAAGAATCAAGGTCTGCGCCATGGCTTTGAGGTTGTGCTTCTTCGCCCAACGCTCATAGCCGATGCCCTTGCCCTGCTTCAGTTTTGCCTGAATGTCCACCAGCTTCTTGATTCGGTCGGGTTTTTCCTCAAGATTGCTGTGGAGGATAATGGGCTGGCTCTTGGCATTTTCTTTCAAGGTGGCAAGCACGAGTTCTTTCTCAAACTTGTCACCGAGGCTGTGCGCCCGGATAAACTTCTTTCTTCCGGCTGGCAGGTAGCTGAGCCGCCCACGGCTTTTCTTGACCGTGATGCCGTACTGCTGCAAGAGCCTGTCCGAGAAATCTTCAAAGCTCGCTGCATTGTCCAGCACATCCGAGATCTGTTTCCGCAAAGTCTCCTTTGCGGTTTCAAACTCCGTTTGTGTAGGCTGCTGTCCGGCGGCAAGCAGGGCAGCGTTTTCACGGTCGAGTTTCATTTGACTGCGCCGTTTCATCCAGTATTCACGCTCGCTCACGCGCTCTTTCGAGCCGTTGAGCAGGTCGATCTGGTACAGTCCGGCACCCTCGCACAGTTCCATGACCTCAACACGCAAGTGCCGCATGGTCTGGGCTGTGCTGGAGTGCTTCATACCCTCACGCCAGTCACGGGGCTTTTGCATATAGGGCTTACGTTCCACCTCTCGTGTGCGGATACTGCCGATCACAATGTGGACGTGGATGTTTCCCGAATGGTTATGCCCATCCGGGTGAGTGCAGACGATGGCGGGGTGACCGGAGAAGTTTTCTTCGCAGAATTTCAGGCCAAGTGCCTGTGCTTTTTCCATGGTCAAG
>DXUR01000571.1 GCA_019417795.1 Clostridiales bacterium
CACCGTCAAGGAGGGCAGCTATAAGCTGAAGCTGACCGCAGACAGCGAAAATGGTGTCTCTCCCGCTAAGGCGACCGCCACCGCAACGGTCACCGTCGCCGCCGCGCCCAGAAACCCCATTATCATAAAACAGCAGCCGGAGGTCGTATATGAGAAATTAGATGGGGAAAGTGTAGCGGTTGTCGATGTCAAAGCCTCTCTGGAAAGCGGTCAGTCCGGTCAAATCACCTTTCAGTGGTATGTGAACGGAAAAGAATGTCAGGGCACAGGCAGCGGCAGTTATAATAAAATCGTCCTGACCAAGTCCAACCTGACCCCAGTGGCGGGCAAGGACTGGGAGTACAGCGGCCAGGTCTACTGCAAGCTGTCCTATCAGAACTATACCGTAGATACAAAAACTGTCACCGTTACCATTAACACCTGCCCCCATGAAAAATACACCAACGAGGGCAAATGCCAACAGTGCGGCGAATCGTGTAGCGAGGATGTGCTCTTTATTCGCAACGGTATCCCCTATACGTTTGAAGGCGATAACCCTGATGTTGGGTTCATTCTGTTCTCCGGCGGAACCGCTTATTTTGTGCGGGATACTAACGCAACCTTGAAAGCGGGGAACGGCGAGCCGGCGAACAAAATGGACATTACGCTGGATCTGCAGGGCCACAAGGTCAAGACGCTGGATCTGCAAAATTTCCCGTACAAGAGCGTTACCATCAAAAACGGCACGATAAATGACATTGCCACCAGCGCCCCCGCGGTGTTGATATTAGACAGCGTTACAACAAGCGCGGGCACCCTTGATAAACTGTTTACCCTGACGGTAAAGGGCAACTGCGTGTTTCAGCATCAGGTGAATTTCCTCGGGAAAACCCAGCTCCAGGGCGGCACGTTCCAACGTGGAATCAATGCAGCACTTGGTGAGGAGGCCCTGGCCCTGCTGGCGGACGGATATGCCTTTGCAGACGCTGATAGCGACGAAATTTTGAACGTTTCCCATGTAGATATTTCGAATAGAGCGGTCAAGGTGGTCGCGCATACCGACCAATATCAGAACGGCAAATGTGCCTGCGGCAGAATCTGCGACCATGCGGGCACGGTGGACAACGCCGGTTACTGCACCCGCTGCCATATGCTGGTGGAGGCATTTGAAATCGGCGGCACACGATACACCAGTCTGGAAAACGCGCTGGCTGCCGCGCAGGACGGTGACACTATCACGCTGCGGGGGCCTTTGACCATCGAGAACGCAGAGCCTATCGAAATCAGCAAAAATATTATACTGAACCTGAATGGACACACCCTGAGCAAAGCCCGTGAGGAGGCGCTTCTTTGTATCCTCGGCTCCAATGTAGTCATAGCGAACGGCACAGTGCAAAGCACCTGCGTCTCCAAGTCCGCTAACGCGGTGGAAGTTGGAAAGTTTCACCACACAGGCGCAAAGCTGACGCTGGACAATGTCACCCTGGAGGGCAGCATAGGCGGCGGAACTGGCGTCCGTGGATATGGGCTTTTCATTTGTACCGGGAACGAAGCCGTGGTAATGAGCGGCAAGGTCATCGGCGGCATCTACACGGAGGGAGCGCTGACCATGTCCGGCGGCAGCGCGGAACAGCTGAAATTGGGACTTCTTGACAATATTTCAGTGACCCTGTCCGGCGGCTCCTTTGGCAGCATCAAAACCGGGAATGACGCAAGTTATCAGTCCCTGCTGGCAGGGGGCTATGCCTATCAGAAGCAAGGCGGCGCATTGCTCAAGCTGTCGGAGATGAAGGAGAATACTGCCGTAACCGTTGTGAAGTGCAGCCACCCGGATGACCATTCCGGCGGGACTGTTTGCCCCTACTGCGGCTGTGCCGCTGAGGTGACCAAGCCGGACGGCAGCATTTCCTACCATCGGACGACAGACGCGGCCATCGCCGCAGCCGACGGCGGTACGGTGAAGCTGCTGGCAAATGCAGACGAACTCACCATCGGCAGCCCGCTCACGCTGGATTTGAACGGGAAGACGGCGGCAAAGCTGACCGTCACCGGAGATATCACGCTGGCATCCCTCCTGCCGGATGGCTGCGCGTTCAAGAGCGGCAATACCTGGATAACCGACCTGACCGGCAAGGAGCTGACCAATGTTTCTGTGGCCAAGCTCCCCATCCAGAGCATGAGCTATCCCCCCAAGATGGGCATGGAGTATGGCGGTATGGGGACGCTTCTTGTCAATGTGAAGGGCACTGGCACGGTAAGCTTCCAGTGGTACAAGGTGGAGAACGGCAAAGAGACAGCCGTTGGCAGCGCGACAACAAGCAGTAAATTTGATCTTTCTGCACTAAAGCTGTCCGCAGGACAGTACACCTTCCGCTTTTCTGCCACCTGCGACGGTTACACGGAGATGAGCAAGGATATTGTCGTGACGGTACAAAAGGCCGACATCAGGTCAAGCCTCATCACGCCGCCCACCGCGCAGGAAAACCTGACCTATACCGGACAGCCCCAGGCGTTGGTCATAGCGGGCAGCGTGGCGAACTATGGCACCATGCAGTACAGCCTGACCGAGAACGGCACATACAGCCCGGTCATCCCTGTCGGCACCGATGCCGGAGCATATACCGTGTGGTATCGGGTGATTGGCGATGCAAACCACAACGATACCGCACCCGCCAGCGTAGTGGTCCGCATTGGAAAGAAACCGCTGACGATCACCGGGGTAACGGCTGCGTCCAAGCCCTATGATGGCACGACAAACGCGGACATCTCCAGCGTGACCTTCGACAACGTGACCTTGAACCGAGGCACAGACTACACCGTGACCGCCAGCTTTGACGATGCCAGTGTGGGCAACGGCAAGAACATCACTGCCACAGTGACCCTGATGGGGCAGGCTGAGAAGAACTACGCCCTGAAGCAGAGCAGCATCACCACGACTGGCAACATCACCAAGGCCGC
>DXUR01000572.1 GCA_019417795.1 Clostridiales bacterium
GATGCGTTACCCCAATAAAAAATCACAGTTACCTCCACAAACGGCAACTGTGATCAGATGGCGCGTAGAATCGCCCAGGCGAGTTACCGTTTTTTTATAACTCGACCGGGAAATGTAAAAATCGGCACGATAGGACAAAATCACTGGAATGATGATGTTATACCGTTCTTTCCGCAAGAACGATACAATACTATTGAGGTGATGATGATGCCGAATGCGGATGCGATTGCTTTAGGAAAGCAGATAAAGGCTGTCCGAAAAGCGATGAAAATGACACAAGAGCAACTGGCACTGAAAAGTAATGTTTCGGTGAAGTATATCGCCAATATTGAAAATGGAAAACAGAATCCTTCTTTTGACATTTTAAGTTCAATTCTCCATGTTCTGCCACTTTCCTTGGATTCGGTTATCAACCCGAACTTATCAGAAGCAGAGCGCGAATGTCGAGAGTTAGAATCGATTTATTTTGCTTGTCCGCCAGAAATGCAAAAAACGCTGTTGGATGCCACAAGGTCACTCGCAATCCATTTGACAAAACTTTCAGAACAGAACAAAAACACCTAAGCTGACAGAGCGGACGTTACGCTTCTCGCTGGCGTTCTTTTGTCTGAATACGCAATATTCTAACAGGTCATTCAATAAAATTACGTGAAAAGCAAACGAATTACACAATAAATTTCTCGTAATCAGTCTCGTTGTGGATTTTGAACCTCTTTTTCAATGGCAAGATCATTTTCTAGCGTATCATATAGTTCTTGTGGGGTACGGCATAAGACTGCGTAGAAGTTGATAGGAGCACCCTCATTAAAAAGCCGTACATACCCCCATCGACATGGGAGAACCTCTAAATAGGATGCCGTTTGCAAAAAATCTTCAAACTCTCTCAGAACATCTTCGAAGGATTGCATCTTACCGCCTCCTAAAATCTTTTTTCTATATTTTAGAAAAGATTATTTCCGATTGCAAGGATGTCAATTTTTATCTATCCAGCTAACGATAAAAGCCATACTCAAGGTCTAAGTTACCCATTGAGTATGGCTTTTATCGTTATAAGGAATCTTTTTTCACTGAAATGTTCGGCATAAATTGGTAGCCGAGGTTGGAGATCGTTCGAATATAGACAGGTACAGCTCTATCATCCTCGATTTTTTGCCGGATGCGTCCAATTGTATTGGTGACAGCAGTCAGGCAGCTTTCACTATCCTGATGCCACACGGCTTCAAATATCTGCTCTTTTGTAAACAATTGCCCCGGATGCCGTGCCATTAAACTTAAAACGCCATATTCGTAACGGCTCATGTACACTTCCTGTCCGTTTTTGAAAACACGACGGTGTTCTAAGTTTATTTCCAGACCGGGATAATTCAAAGTGTCTGGCGCAGCACGGTTCATTTCAATCCACTCAAAAATCGTCTGCTCTTGGGGAGGGCAGTGGCCCTTCGTGATACGAACAATAACTTCAATTTTTTGCATAGAAGTGATTCTCATTTAATCGTTCCCGGACGCATGAAGTTTCATCTTTACCTTCGATCAAGCCGATGTTTTTTGCTCTGCGTTCCACATAGCAGCATATTTTCCGCCTTTCGCAAGCAATTCCTCGTGGGTTCCCGATTCAGCAATCCTGCCATCACCCATTACAAGGATTTGGTCTGCATTTTTGACAATGGAAAGGGTATGAGCAATCATTACCACTGTCTTTTTCTCTTTTAGCAGATTGGCGATGGCCTGCTTTACGGCAAGCTCATTTTCAATGTCAAGAGATGCGGTTGCTTCATCCAAAAGCAGGATAGGGCTGTTTTTCAGGATAGCGCGGGCTATTGAAATTCGCTGACGCTCACCGCCAGAGAGAAGATTTCCATTCTCGCCAGTCAGCGTATCGTATCCCTTTTCCATCTTACGGATGAAGCTGTCACAGTTGGCTTCCCGGCAGGCAGCCTCGATTTCTGCGTCCGTAGCATTAGGACGGGCGTGTCGGATATTATCCCGGATGGTATCATCAAAGAGAAATACGTCTTGGTCTACCATAGAAACTTGTTCCAGAACCCGCTCGGCGGCTACATGGTTAATGGGCTTACCTCCAATAGAAATCGTCCCGCCCGTTGCTTCGTAATATTTTGCAATCAGGTTCAAAATGGTGGATTTGCCAGAACCAGAGTCTCCGACAATGGCTGTGAGTTTTTGATCCGGCACCGTAAAGGTAGCGTGTTTTAGTACCGGCTCACCGGGTACATACGAAAAATCTACATTGTCAAAGATGATTTCATGGGTGGTTGTGTGAAGCGGCTCCATACTGCCTGTTTCCTCCGGCTCATTCATTACACCCAAGATTTTGCTCTTCGAAATCATCAGGTTTTTATAACTGGTGAGGTCTACAAAAATCGAGTTGGCCAGCTTTGCACAGAACAAGGGCAGCATACAAATCAAAAGGTAGTCTACCGTGTTCAGCGTCCCCGCAGCCCAAGGTGTATAAGCCAGCCAGATAACCAGCGGACAGGATAGCCAGCTCAAAATGCCAAATCCTGTACCGATCGGCAGCACTTTTGCCTCGTATACAAAACTAATACGGCTAAACTCCCGCATGGCGTTAATAACGGTTTTGTTCTTCATACCGCCTACACCATAAGCACGGAAAGTCTGAATGCCAGAAACATATTCAACAATGCTGCTGACATTCTCCGCACAAATATCGTTCTTTTCTTTTCCGTATTTCTGCACCATGCGGAAAGAAAGCCACAAGCCGGGGATTAAAAGAAGGTCAGCAATCAACAGAATAATTCCAGCCGGGACATAAATCGTCATAACAAAAATGATCAACATGAACGACAAGGCAAAATTCTTTGCCAAATCTCCGACCTTATGGGTCAGAATTTTTTCATAGTTGTTTACATCGCTTGTGATGGTGTTGATATAATCGCCGGTCTGCCCCTGCG
>DXUR01000573.1 GCA_019417795.1 Clostridiales bacterium
ACAGATGAAGATGTGCAAGCCCATCCTCATCATCTGCGATGACAAGGATCCCATCTGTGACTTCGTCATGCGCAAGCTGGTGCGCGGTGCCACCTACACCCCCTGCTACGGTGCCTACACCGACCGCCCCCACTACATGATCTATACCACCCTTACCCACCGCGAGGCCCTGCAGCTACAGGCCTTTATCCACAAAGAGAACCTCAACGCCTTCATCTCGATGCTCAGCACCACCGAGGTGTTCGGCAAGGGCTTCAATCACGCATAAAAATAATCAGCAGGATAAGCACATCTGTGTCATTCCTCGGAGAGGAATGATGCAGGTGGGCTTTTTTGTTTGCGCTCAAATGTGCTATAATAAGAAAGATGTCGTTATTTGGTGAGGAGGCTGGAATCGAATGGACTTAAAGGAGCAAAAGTACGTCTGCACCCTTGCGGAGTGCAAGAGCCTGACCCGCGCCTCGGAGCGGCTGTATATCTCGCAGCCCGCACTGAGCCTGTACATCAATAATGTAGAAAAGAATCTGGGTGCGCCGCTGTTCGAGCGGAATGGCCGGAAATTCGAGCTGACGTGGCTGGGCAAGCAGTATGTGGAAAAGGCTTCTCAGATGCTGGAGCTGGAGCGGCAGTTCGAGGCGGTGATGCGGCAGACGGAGCAGGAGAGTGCCGGGCAAGTGCGTATCGGTATCGCACAGCGGCGCGCCATCTGGTTTCTGCCTGCGGTGCTGTCGGTGTACGAGCGGGAGTGGCCGCAGGTGGATGTGGTCATCCGGGAAGGAAATCTGGCCGATTTGACCATCATGCTGAAAAACCGGGAGCTTGACCTTGTGGTGCTGAGCCAGAGCGATGTAACGTCCGAGATGGAGACTGTCCCACTGGGCATGGAAGATTTTCTGCTGATGGTGTCCGGAGACCATCCGCTGAACGAAAAGGCGGTTCCCGTCGAAGGCTCAAAGCTCGACTTCCTTGACCCGCACCTTCTGAGCGGTGAGACGATATTTCTGAACACCGAGATGCAGAGCGCCCGGCGGGTGGAAGAGAAGATCCTGAAAGACTACAAGGTCAAGCCGGGCCGCATCCGGGTAGTACGCAATATGGAGCTTGGCGCACAGCTGGTGGCCGAGGGTCTGGGTGTGGGCTTTATCCGGCAGGGCTATCAGAAGAACATCCACTATCCGAAGCCGGTGAAATACTACACCATCGATAGTTCCAAGTACGGACAGGATGTTGTGGTGGCCTACCGTCAGGATGTGGAGCTGACCAAACCCATGCGAGCTATGATCATGCAGATGAAGGATGCAGCAGAGAAGTATTTGGAGTTCTGATAAACTGAACATAAGAATTCCAAAATGAAGATATAATTTTTTCAAAATGTACAAAGCACCTCCGATTTGGTAAACTGAAAGTACCAAAAATGGAGGTACTTATTATGTTGGAGGAAAAACTGGAGCGAAGCGTTGAGCAGAGCGCAGCTGCCCTGACTGCAATGGCAGACGACTTCTTCGACCACCCGGAAGTGGGGCAGCAGGAGTTTCATGCATTTGAGACCCTGACCGGCTGGCTGGAAAAAGAAGGCTTCACTGTGGAGCGCGGTATTGCTGGTATGAAGACGGCGTTCCGTGCCGTCTGGAAGCACGGCGAGGGCGGCCCGAACATCGGCCTGCTCTGCGAGTACGATGCTCTGGCCGGTCTGGGCCACGCCTGCGGCCATCACATGCAGGGACCGGCCATTCTGGGCGCAGCCAAGGCACTGAAAGATGCAGCCATCGACGCACCGTATACCATCACGGTCTACGGCACACCTGCTGAAGAGACCATCAGCGGCAAGGTCGTGATGCTGGAAAACGGCTGCACCTTTGAGGAGCTGGATGTGGCGCTCATGATGCACGGCGGCCCGGCCACGCAGGTGGACGTCAAGTCGCTGGCACTCAACAAGCTCAAGATCATCTACCACGGTGTCTGCTCTCACGCAGCGCTCAAGCCCGAAAAGGGCCGCAGCGCACTGGACGGCCTGATTCTGGCTTGTCAGGGCGTCGAGTTCCTGCGGGAGCATGTTCCCTCGGACGTTCGGATGCACTACACCATCGTCAACTGCGGCGGCACGGCGGCAAATGTGGTGCCCGGCTATGCAGAAGCGAGTATGTATGTCCGCTCCTACAACCGCACGGAGCTGGACGGCGTGGTGGCCCGCGTCAAGAAGGTATTGCAGGGTGCGGCCATGATGACAGAGACGGAAGTGGAGATCATCGAGGAAAAGAGCCTCGACAACAAGATCCCGGTGCTGTCCCTCAACGAACTGGTGATGGAGCAGGCCGAGAAGGTCAAAGCTCCCTGCATCCGTCCGGCCCGCCAGAAGACCGGCTCCACCGACTTCGGCAACGTGATGCGCCATGTGCCCGGCACCTGCATCCGCGTGGCCTTTGTCCCGGAGGGGGCGGCGGCTCACTCGCAGGAGTATCTGGATGCCGGCAAGACCGAAGCGGCCCACAATGCGGTGGTCTACGGCGCAAAGATTCTGGCTCTGACGGGCGCACAGCTCATTGAGAACCCGGAAAAGCTGGAAGCCATCAAGAAGGAGTTCCATGAGAATCTGGCCAAAGAACTGCACGGCCAGAGCTGACGCTTTGGCGCGTCAAAAGAGAGGAGAAAATTATGGAAACGAAAAAGAAGCAATTCAAGATGCCGCATACCTTCGTCATCATCGGCATCATCATCCTGCTTGCGGTCCTGCTGACCTGGATCATCCCGGCAGGCTCCTACACCCGCTTCGAGAACGAAGCAGGCATTAAGGTCATCGACCCCAACGATTTCAACTACATTGATAAAACTCCCGTCAATCCGCTCGAAATTCCTCTGTACATCGTCAAAGCCTTCATCAAGCGCATTGATCTGATGCTGGTCATCATGTTCGCAGGCGGTGCCTTCCAC
>DXUR01000574.1 GCA_019417795.1 Clostridiales bacterium
ACACCTCGTCGCCGGCCTTCACCTCATAGACGATGTCGCCCTTGGAGGAGGTGGACTTGCCGGAGGCGTTGATCACCAGCGTGCCGGTCTCACTTCGGTTGGTTTTGGTGCCGCTGCCGCCGTAAACGGTGAAAGACAGGGTTATGGGGCCGGAGAAGGACTTGTCGGCCACGAAGCTCAGCTCGTCCAGATCATAGTCACCGTAGTCACTGTCACTGTAATAGAACTTGGTGCCGCTGAGCTGAGTGCGGGTGAAATAGTCCTCACGGGTTTTGCCGTGGCGGAAGTAGATGTAGCCGTCGGCATAGTCGGAGCTGTTGGGACGGGCAAATTCCACATAGCGGAAGGTGCCGTCGCAGTACTTGTCGAAATACTTCTCAAAGTCCCGGCCACTGAAAGACACCTCGTCGCCGGCCTTCACCTCATAGACGATGTCGCCCTTGGAGGAGGTGGAACCGCTCTTGGAGACTTCCAGAGACAGCGTACCGTCAACACTGTCGGTTCTGCCGTTGCTGCGTGTGCCGTAGGCGGTGAAGGAAATTTCCAGCGTGCTGGTGCTGGCGGAAGAATCCGCCACTAAGGAGAGACGCTTCAGCGGATAGCTGTCGCTGTCGGGGGCAAAGTCGGAACTGGTATCATAAAATTTGCTTCCGACAAGATCGGCTCTGCTGAGGTTATCGCCGCGGTATGCCACGCTGCCCTCAAAATCGCTGTAGTCGCTTCTGGAAACGCTGAACTCCACATGCTCAAAGGTGCCGGAGCAGTACTTATCATAGTAATCCGAGAAGTCGCTGACAGAGAAGGTGGCAGAGTCGCCGGGTTTGACAGAATATGTAATATCCGATGATTTTGCGGACACGGCGGGAACCATCGTCATGACCATCACAAGGGTCAGCAAGAACGTGGGAACCCGTTTTTTGAGAAATTGTCTCATGAAAAAACCTCCTAAAAAAGTCAGAATTATGTTACCCTCTACTGTTGACTTAAACATACCTGAAAGCGCGGAAACATTCATGAACAATCTATGAACAAGTGGAAACAAACCGGTTAAAATTCAGGGGTTTTTCCGTGCGGCCGTTCACAGCTTCCGGCATCCGGAGCCCCCTTGCATAAAGGTCACAAAAGCGCCGTGATTTTTATTTGGTAATTTGGTAACGAATTATCACATTAAAGCGTTGACAAATGAAACCGTCCCTGCTATGATAAATACCATCAAAAGGGCGGCACCAACGTCCCAAAACCAACAGAAAATGAGGGCAACGATATGAAAAAGGCAATGGCAATCTTGTTGGCGGCTGTTCTGGCTCTGGCCTGCACCGCCTGCGGTGGCAGCAAGAACGAGGAGAGCAAGGACCGTCTGGCGCAGATCAAGGAAAAGGGCTACATCGAACTGTGCACCGAGCCTTATTTCGCTCCCTTTGAATACGTAGACCCCTCCAAGAGCGGGGACGACCAGTATCAGGGCATGGACATTGAGGTGGCCAAGTACATTGCCGACAAGATCGGCGTGGACCTGAAGATCACGGCCCTGGACTACACCGCCGTTCTCTCTGGCGTGGCCGACGGCAAGTACGACTTCGCCATCTCCGCCATCGCCTATGCCCCTTCCCGGGCGGAGGCCATGCGGCTCAGCGATGTGTACTACTCCTCCAATACCGGCTATGGCTTCATCGTCCGGACGGAGGACATTGACAAATATAATGACCTGGATTCCTTGAAGGATGCCGTGGTCATCACCCAGAGCGGCTCCGTTCAGGAAGCGCTGTATAACCAGTATATCAACGGCGCCTGCAAGGAATTCAAGCTGGTGGCCAACATGACTGACGGCTATCTGGCCGTGGCCGAGGGCAAGGCCGATGTGTGCATCTGCTCCACTGCCTCCGCCCAGCTGTACGCCGATGCCAACGGCGGCATGTCCATCCCCGACTACCGCTTTGAGGTGGACCCCAACATGAACGGCACCTGCGTGGCCATGCCCATGGAGGGGACGGAATCTCTGGCGGAGCTGGTGAACCAGTGCATCGCCGAGCTGAAGGAAAACGGCCAGACGGACGTCTGGTACAGTGAATATGAAGAGCAGGCCGCGGCTCTGGGCATCGAATAAGCGGCAAAATCGGTTTTAGGAGCGGAATCCCATGGAAAAGGTCATCAAGGTTTGGTTGAAATATTATCCGGTGTACCTCTCAGGTCTGTGGGGGACCCTCTGGATCTCGGCAGTCACCGTGTTCCTGGGGGCCCTGCTGGGCATGGTGGTGGCCCTCATGCGGATGAGCCGCCTGAAGATCCTCCGGACCGTCTCCAATGTATATGTGGAGATCCTCCGGGGCACCCCTATCCTGCTTCAGCTGTATTTCTTCTGGATCGGCCTGCCCAAGCTGGTGCCCTTTGAACTGACGGACACCCAGTGCATCGTGGCGGCTCTGGTGGTGAACGCCTCCGCCTTCATCTCCGAGATCATCCGGGCCGGTATCGGCGCGGTGGACAAGGGGCAGTGGGAGGCCGCCCGGAGCATCGGCCTTTCCGAGACCCACGTGATGACCCGCATCATCCTGCCTCAGGCGGTGAAGAACATTCTCCCCGCCCTGTGCAACGAGTTCATCTCCACCGTAAAGGGCACCTCTCTGGCTTCTGTGTTCTTTGTGGGGGAGCTGATGACCAGCTTCAAAACCGTCCAGAGCGCCACCTTTCTGGCGCTCCAGTCCCTGACCATCGTGGGCATCATTTATTTCCTGCTGAACTTTATTCTCTCCCGGCTTCTGCGGGTCATTGAAAGGAGGCTGACCGTCAGTGACTGACGTGATTCTGGAAACCCGGAACCTGAAAAAGAGTTTCGGCAAGCTGGAGGTGCTGAAGGGCATCTCCACCGAGATCCGCCGTGGCGAGGTGGTGTCCATCATCGGCCCCTCCGGCGGCGGCAAGTCCACCTT
>DXUR01000575.1 GCA_019417795.1 Clostridiales bacterium
AGAGACAGGTGTATCAGAAAAGCGTACGGTCATCAGATCGTCCTCATTGTCCGGAGCGCCTTCATCGAAAACGGTCATCAACAATTCGTCGAGGATCATCCCAATATCTTCCTCATCTGCCGTCGGATAATCCTTGATAATCTGTTCAACTGTCCGTGGCTGTTCCATGTGCAGAAATTTCATAAGGCGCAGGAACAGGAGGATATCATCCTCGTATTCGTAATTGTACATTCTGCCACCTCAAAAGAATATACGGTGTCGGGACTGAAAGGCGGGAGCCTTTCGCGCCTTTCCTACAAGCCCTTTAATCCAGCCTATTGAAGTCTCATCAGCGTTGTTTTGAAAGAAGGGAATGGTAACATCCGCCATCTCAAAGGCTGCCCAATCGATCGATGCAAGGTCAAGAATTTCCTCCTCCTTTAACTGATCTAACAGCGATTGAATGTAGGGACTGTACTGTGGCTTGGGAAACAGCGTGTCCTTTTCCGGCGCTTCCCGCAGGAACTGCGCAAAACGCTCCTTATCAAACTCAAGCACTTTTCCTACCCCCCCTGACTCAGCATGACCATGCACGCCGCGTATTTGTCGGCATGGTCTATAACTTCACGCCGCTCATCCTCAGTTGCAGACGCACGGTGCAGCGCGGCATAGTAAATGCCGCAATCGGGAACTGGCGCTCCCTCTTGGATCAGGATATTCCATACCGTGTGCGCCAGCAGTTCGGGATCTCTGCCATCCACAACCGTAGAGCAAAACAGCATATCACCGATCTTCTGCGTGCTGTTGAGGTCCGTCTTGCGGAGCATCGCCTCCATGTGATAGGCGGCAGCCTCATGCTGTGCTTCTTCTCCGGCTTTGATCAGTTTTCGGAATACCTCCGGCTCCCGCTTTCCAAGTATGATGCCAAAGGGGCGGGAGAGCCTATGCTCCCAAACGCCATCCGACGGACTAAATTGACGGTATAGCTTCCCGAGGTCGGGTTGCAGCAGCACCGAAACCGCCCCCCACACCTGCAGGCGCAGGGCCTCGTCATTTCCTTTGAGCTTGTCCACGGGAACAACGATCACCATATCGCAGGATCTCATGTTGCTTTCCTCCTTTATCAATATTCTTCGGCCAGCATGATCGTGGTAACTGAACGGTCAGCCTCCGTGATGATCAGAATGCGGGTCTTGCCGCTGAGCTGATACCATGACAGGATACGATCTCCGTTGCAAATCGCGCGTTCATTGGCTGTCTGGTCATTTTTGCAGGTATCGCCCCAGTCCCCGCGCAGGTGCCGCTCCAACAGCCGAAGCAGACGCTCTTGGGAGAGCACCTCCAAAGCAGCCGGCGTGGCACACACGAGTCCCGGCATAAATCGGATAGGACTGTTATCCATGGCGTATTTGTCTCCTTTCTTCATGTCAATGCCTTGAATCCGTTTGGCGTCAAGACATTGAAGATCATTTTATTTGAGATGGTCTCTTTGATCTCGCTGCCCATGTGGTCACCGCGATAATTGAATTTCTCTTCGCTCTCCGTGCGCACGACCTTGACAATACGGCCCTTGATGATATGCGGCGTATCGCACGCTATGAGGCCGTTGATCATACCGGAGCCGCCGATCAGCCCGATTTGACTGATGGACAGCGGGAGCAGCGGACGCTTGACGCCGCTATCCAATTCGCTGCGTGCCATCATCTGAGCAAAGCTGTCAGATTTTTTGAGCTGCTGTTCCAGTTCCTTTTGATTGAACCGCTCTCCCTTAAAGACACCTACTGTCAACGGCTGCGCGGGGAGCGTGTAGCGGCTCTCCGGGAGCTGCGACAGAAGCGGTATTGAGGCAGGCTCATACGCATACTGTTCCAGCCAAAGCGCATCCTGCGATTCCATACTCCGCCTTTTCCGAATACCCAGCACCGCCACCTGCTTGAATTTTTTGAATTCACTGTCTGTAAAGCGCCAGATAGTGAGTTCATCAAAATTGTCAGCGAGGATGCGGCAGATGTCCGGTGTCAGCCGGTAGTAGGGAATAACATAGATCAACAGTCCGCCGTACATCAAAGTGGGGATGCTTTCGATCAGAAAACGCTTCTCGTGCCGGGAGCGCCCGCCGCCTTCGTTGATAACCGACAGATACGGCGGATTCAAAAAAAGCAGGTGAAACGCTTCGTGGCTGATATGGCTGTAAAAGAAGCTGCCGAAACCCACACGGTGGAGCCGCGTCTGCGCTTCCTCCGCACGGCTTTCATCCAGCTCCACGCCATAGGCGTAGCAGTTATTTCCCTGTGCCAGTTGACGCAGAGCCTTGCCGCAGCCACAGCATGGGTCGAAAAGATTTGTTGTGACACCCTCCGGAAACTGAATGCCCCGCAGGATCAGCGAGATGTTGTCAGGATCGGTGGGATAATAGCCCAGCTTGATGTTGTTCATGAGCCGGCCGATGACCGCGGCGCTGGTTTTCTGTCCCATGGGAAATGACGCGGTGAATTTGCCAAGCGCCTCATAGATCGGCTTATAGCCCATGCTCATAAGGTTAAAGCCGGCAAGTCCTCGCCGGAGTTGATCAGCAGCCCTTGCAAGCGGATACTCCTCCATTTCCAGCAGAAACAGCTCGGCTTTGGAAAGCTGTTCAGTCAAATGCCCGCGGGTGCGGTCAAGCCCCGTATAGGTGTCCCGTGCTGCTGCCATGTCGCTTTGGCGATGCTTTTCGATCCTCGCCCGCAGCACGACCATCCCCTGTATCGACTGCATGATCTGTGGCTGGAGCAAAGCGAGCTGGTCGATGGCGTAAGGCTTTTGCGCCTGCAATTCAAGCGACCCGCTCATGCTCCACCCGATCCTTTCTCAGCTTGCTCAGCGTCTCCAACAGATCCTCATAAGTCCACTTTTTGAGATCGCCGCAGGTAAGGTAGCGATTATAGCCGCCCTTATAGTCCCTGCC
>DXUR01000576.1 GCA_019417795.1 Clostridiales bacterium
CGGGTCACCAGAGCCCGGGCCAGGGCCACCCGCTGCTGCTGGCCGCCGGAGAGCTGCCGGGGATAACGCTTGTCCATGCCGGTAAGCTTTACCAGAGCGAGCATGTGCTCCACCCGCTCGCGGATCTCGTTTTTGGGCAGCTTCTGGAGCTTCAGACCAAAGGCCACGTTTTCAAAAACCGTCATGTGGGGGAACAGCGCGTAATTCTGGAAGAAAATGCCGATATTGCGGCGGTAGGGGGGGATAGTGGAAACGTTTTTGCCGTCCACCAGGATCTGTCCGGCGGTGGGTTCAGTAAAGCCGGCGATCATGCGCAGTGTGGTGGTCTTGCCGCAGCCGCTGCCGCCCAGCAGGGCGATCATCTCGCCTTCGGCAGCCTTCAGGTTCATGGAATCCACCGCAGTGAACTCGCCGAATCGCTTGGTCAGTCCCTGTAATTCCAAAGTAGCCATAGTTTACACCTTTCCGTTCTCACTTAACAAACATGTCCAACCCTACAAACTTCTCCATCAGTACGATCAGAACCAGAGATGCCAGGATCAGCAGTGTGGAGATGGCGGCCAGAGTGGGGTCGAAGGTCAGCTCCATATAGTTCATGATGCGGATGGGCAGGGTGATGAACCTCGGGGTGGAGAGCAGGCTGCTCAGGGCCACCTCGTCAAAGGAATACAAAAAAGCCAGCAGCGCACCGGCCATGATGCCGGGCCGGGCCAAGGGAATGGTGATCTTGAAGAACACCTGAATAGGGGTGGCTCCCATGGAGGTAGCCGCATCCTCCAGCGTCCAGTTGAACACATGGAGTACAGACACCGTGTTCCGCACGATGTAGGGCAGAATGATAATGAGATGGCCGATGAAAATGCGCAGCATACCGGGCACACCGCCGATCTGGCTGTAGACCTGCAGCAGGACAAAGGCGAAGGCCACACTGGGCACATACATGGGAGAGGTGTAGTAGTTCAGCAGAGCGTCCTTGCCCTTAAAGCTGTACCGGCAGACGGATAGGGCCGCCGTGACGCCCAGCAGAATATCCGCCGCTGTGGCCAGAATACCGATTTTCAGGCTGTTCACCAGACCATCCATAAAGTGGGTGGAGGAGCCGAAAATATTGGCGTACCATTTCAGGGAGAAGCCCTGGGGCGGGAAGGTGATGAGGGCTGTGGGCGTGAAGGAGGCGATGACAATCACCACCAGAGGCGCCAGCAGGAACAGCATCACCAGAATGGCAAAGATCCGGCAGGGCAGATTCACATCTTTTTCGCGCATATCACTTTCCTCCTCCCATACGTTTCATATATCCGGAGGTGCACAGCACCACCGCGATCTGCACCAGCAGGATCACTGCCAGCAGAATATAGCTGATGGCGGAGGCCGCACCCCAGTCGAAATTCACATTGATCTCCTGGACCACCATGGTGGCCATCATCCGGAACTTGGAGCCGCCCAGCAGTTTGGGCGTCACGTAAGAGGTCATGCTCATAGTGAACACCAGAACGCAGCCGGAGATAATGCCCGGCAGGCTCAGGGGGAACACCACCTTGGAAAAGGTCTGCAGAGGAGAGGCACCCAAGCTGTAGGCCGCGTACTCCACGTTAGGGTCAATGCTCTGGAGCACACCCACCAGAGAGAGGACCATATAGGGCACCAGCAGGTGGATCATACCGATGATGACCGCCGTCTCCGTGTTCAGGATTTTCAGAGGGGCGGAGATAAGCCCCAAGGACTGGAGCAGCTGGTTCAAAAGGCCGTTGGTGCCCAGAATGACCATCCAGCCGTAGGAACGGACCACGGCGCTAACCAAAAAGGGAAACAGGATCACGATCATCATGACCTGCTTCATACGGGACTTGGTCCGGGCCATGTAAAAAGCCGTGGGATAGCCCAGCACCAGGGAGATGGCGGTGGACACCAGGGACACCCGGAGGGTGACCCAGAGGATGTTGCGGTAAAAGGGATCTCCGAAGAAATCCACAAAATCGGAAAAACCGTTTTCATGCAGGGTGTGGACCAGAATGTAGACCATCGGTGCCACGAAGAAAAACAGCAGGGTCAATACGGTGGGCAGTGCCAGCAGCAGTGCACGGTGTTTACGTTCCATCCGAACTTATCTCCTTTATCTCGTCAATCAAAGGCAGAAGCCGCTTGTGCAGCGCATCCACCAGACCCCGATCCGTGCATTTCAGCTCCGGCGAAACCGCCAGCGGCATAAGGGTGAAGAACGTCAGCAAATTTTGATGGTTGAAGCCCATGCGGCGGCAGTCCGACAGGAGCTGTTCCATCTGCTCCAGCAGTACCTCCGGAGGCAGATCACACATCAGCCCCGCCAGAGGCAGCGGGATGAGGGTCAGTACCTTGCCGTTTTCCACGGTGCAGAGCCCACCCTGGGATTCCCGGAGGGTGTTGGCCGCCAGAGCCATATCAGCGTCATTACCGCCATAGACCGTCAGGTTGTGGCAGTCGTGGCCGTAGGTCAGTGCGGCGGCACCGGTGACACCGTCCATGCCGGTCAGCAGGCCGATGCCGTGCTGATCCCGGCCGTAGCGGTTGAATACTGCCATTTTTAAGTAAGGAGCTGTTTTCAGACAGGCAAAGCCGTCTCTTTCAGCGGACAGGGGCAGGGCCTTCCGGACCCGCTGGGTGCGGATGGAGACGCCATCCTGGCCGATCAGATTCACCACGGCGGTGCCGCCGGAGAAGCCGGGGCGTACCGGCACCGTGACGGCAAAATCCTCTTCCGTCACGGGACGGAGATGAACGGAGCCCTGCAGGTGGTCTGGAATTTGGTAAGGAGCGGTATGGGGCAGATAGCTGCCATGGTCCCAGACGATCTCTCCGGCCCGGAGCACCAGCTCCGGTCTGGGATGACGCAGATCCTGCACCAGCTGCATATCAGCCTCCATGCCGGGGGCCTGTCTCTTATA
>DXUR01000577.1 GCA_019417795.1 Clostridiales bacterium
AACGCCCCTTACGGATACCGGTTGGTCGACAAGGCATTGGCTGTGTACGAGCCGGAAGCTGCTGTTGTGCGGGACATTTTTGACCTGTATTTGCGGGGTTTCTCCATCAGTGAGATTGGCAGAGAATTGAAGAGTCGCAATATTCCCACCAAGGCCGGCAAGGAGAGCTGGCATCCGTACCGAATAGCCTATATGCTGAAAAATGAACGGTATATCGGCGATAGTTTCTATCAAAAAACTTATCGTGAAACAACGGTCCCATTCAACCAGCATATCAACCGCGGACAGGAAGATCGCTTCTATGCCAAAGGAACACATCCCGGTATCATTGACAAGGATGTGTTCAATGCTGTTCAGCAGCTTATCCAAAAACGCAAGGAGACTTTCTCCAGAACAACTACCCAAAATATCTATCCGCTTACAAGCCGCATTCAGTGCTCTGAATGCGGCTCTTTCTATCGGCGAAGGATCGTCTCTGGTACTGTGAAGTGGGTATGCGCCCTTCACAAAGATGACAGCACGGCCTGTGACTCCAACTACTACAGCGAAGAAAGAATCTACGACGGCTTCATCACCATGGTGAACAAGCTGCGGTTCTCTGAAGATAACATCCTCGGGCAGGTTGTCAATCGGCTTGAGATGACGATGGCAGCTATAAAGCGAAACAATCTGGCAGCGCGCGATTTAAGCAAGAGCATCGCTGAGTTGAATGCGAAATTGCTTATGCTCGAACAGCTCCGTTCCAAGGGATACCTCGCCCCCGAAGTTTATCAGGCACAAGCCAATGAGATCAGCGCAGAGCTGGCAAAGCTCAAGAATGTCAGGCAGGAAAAGTTCAATTCAAAGGCCGCCATCATGCTTGATGAAGTCAAGAAGCTAAAGATGCTCGTTTTCGAGCTGGAAGAACCCCTCGATTCGTTCGATGAAAAACTCTTCTTGGAAATCGTGAAGAGCATCCAAATCAATAAAGAGGATGAAATGTCCGTAGAATTCCTTGGCGGACTTCGATTCAGGGAACGCATATAGGAGGCAGTCATGAAAAAGACGCGGTATATCCCATACGGATACACAATGCGCAATGGTAGAACGGTCATCTCCGGAGAAGAAGCAGAAGTTATCAGAGAAATTTTCAAATCGTATCTGAACGGAGCTTCCTTGAAAGCGATTGCGGACGAGTTGACCGACCACCAGATTCCTTATACGCAAAAGAGCGCTATATGGGATAAGGCCCGTATTGCAAGGATCATCGACAACGCCAAATATGCAGGAACAGAAGAATATGATCCCATCATAGATGAGGAAATGTACGAGGCGGCAGTTAATCTGAGAATCGCTCGTCAGTGTAATGCTTGCGAAAAGGAAAACGATGCCATCGACCTGCTCCGAGACTTCGTTCGGTGTGACAGCTGCGGACAGCCGATGAAACGCCGCATCAACGCAAAGCATCACATTCGAGAGAGCTGGAACTGTACTAACGATGACTGCGGCATCAGAGTCCGCATCAGCGATACCCAACTCATCGAAACCATTACAGTCCTCATCAATCGGGTCATCCTCAATGACTATCTGCTCCAGCCGAAGCCCAAGAAACGGTATGAGCCAGATGCGAAGGTCACCAAGGTAGGAAATGATATCGCTCTGGAGCTGGAGCGTGACGCTCCAAACGAGGAGTTCATCATCGAAAAGACCATCGAGATGGCAGCGCTCATGTACGAGCAGAGCAATGCCAAGTTGAGCCTCACAGTATCGCTCGCAAGAAAGCTGGCACAAACGATGGTCACGCAGGATGAATTCAATAAAGATTACTTTACCGCCCTCACCTCATACATCACACTCGGCGAACAAGGCAAGGTGGTACTTCATACTAAGACAGAAACGGAGGTTACGCTGGACGATGGAAGTAACGAAAGTTCCTAAAAAAATCGTCACTGTCATAGAGCCAAAACGCTCCATGACAGTAGACAAAGAAAAATACAGACAGAAGAAGGTTGCCGCATACTGCCGTGTCTCGACAGACAGCGAAGAGCAGCTCGTCTCCTACGCCAACCAAAAGAAGGTGTACACCGAGATGATTGCCAGCCGTAAAGACTGGTGCTTCGCAGGCCTGTTCGCCGACGAGGGCAAGTCCGGCACAAGAGCCGACAAGCGGCCTGAGTTCAACAAGATGATCAACGACTGTCTGGCCGGAAAGATCGATTACATCATCACCAAGTCCGTATCCCGATTTGCAAGAAATACGGTGGACTGCCTCGACTATGTCCGAATGCTCAAGTCCAAAGGCATCGGCGTCTACTTTGAGGAGCAGCAGATCGATACTCTCAAGACGGATAGCGAACTGTATCTGGTCATCTATGCTGGCTTCGCACAGTCCGAATCCGAAAGCATCAGCAAGAATATCACATGGAGTGTCCGCAAGAAGTTCGAGGAAGGAACCCCAGTGTTCATGTACAAGCGGTTCCTCGGCTATAAAAAGGGCGCTGACGGCGAGCCGGAGATCGTACCGAGCGAAGCGGCTATCGTGGAACGCATCTTTAACCTCTACCTGGCTGGGGAAACCGTGGACAAAATCTCCAAGATGATGCAGGCTGAGAACTATGATATTCCCGGCAAGACCATCAGCTTCAGCAAGGGCATGATCATGAATATGCTCTCCAACGAACGGTACTGCGGAGATGCTATCCTGCAAAAATCCGTCACCATCGACTGCATCGAAAAGAAGCGGAAAAAGAACACCGGCGAGGCTCCGATGTACTATGTTCAGAACAATCATCCAGCCATCATCGACCGAGTGACCTTCAACAAGGTTCAGGAAGAGCTGGCCAGGCGAAAAACGAAAACGCCAGGCTCTGCAAAGAGTTCTATCACATCCACCGGAAAGTATTCCCGCTACGCCCTGACCGATGTGCTCATCTGTG
>DXUR01000578.1 GCA_019417795.1 Clostridiales bacterium
ACCTGGAGGGGCTGCTGGTTCGGATCGGCCAGGAGCATTCTCGACCAATAGTAACCGTTCCAGCGGCTGATGGCATAGAACAGGGTCACCGTTGCAATACTGGCCGTGGACATGGGCACATAGATCCGGGAGAACAGCTGGAATTCGGTAGCGCCGTCCACCAGGGCAGCCTCTTCAATCTCCTTGGGGATGCTGTCAAAATAGTTCCGCAGAAGGATGATATTGTAGGCCTGCACGCCAAAGGCAATGATCATGCCCCAGCGGTTGTCCACGTTCATGCTCTTATAGTTCAGATAAAGCGGAATCATGCCTGCGCTGAACCACATGGTGAACACCAGCAAAAAGTTCCATTGACGGCGGAACTTGAGCTTTTTCTTTTGCAGGGCGTAGGCACCGGTCAGAGAGATAAACATACTCCACGCCGTGCCAACCACCGTATAGAACAGGGTGTTTGCATAGGCAATCCAGAAACCCTTGCTGTGGAGCACCATGTCGTAAGCCTGCAGGGTCACATCCTTGGGCAGGAGCACGATGCTCCCGCTCTCGTAGGCCACCCGGCCGCTGATGGAGACGCTGAACGCATACACGATCGGGTAGAGCGTCACGGCTGCAAAGGCGATTACCAGCAGATACGCACATACTTTAAATATTTTTTCGCTTCGGTTGAGAAGGTCCATCTTTCTTTTCCTCCTTTACCACAAAGATGTATCCGAAATATTCCGGCTAATTGTGTTTGCCCCAATCACCAGCGCAAAGGCGATGAGGGAGTTAAACAAGCTAACCGACGCACCAACGCCATAGTTGGCCGAAAGGATACCGATGCGTTGTTCAAAGGTAGACAGAACATCTGCGGTCACATAGATGTTGGAGTTGTACATCAGCAGGACGCGCTCATAACCGATAGACAGCATGTTGCCGATTCGCATAATCACCATGATAATCAAGGTCGGTGCCATGCCCGGGATCGTGACATACCGCAGCTCCTGGAGCTTATTTGCGCCGTCCACCTTCATAGCTTCATACAAGGTGGGCGAAATACCCATGATGGCGGCAAAATACACAATCGAGCTGTAGCCGCTCTCTTTCCAGATTCCAACAGCAATGTACAGTGGACGGAAATAGTTCGCGTTGGAAAGCAGCGAAACGCCCGGTTCAATGAGGTCCAGCCTCTGGAACAATGCCGCCAGAACGCCTGTGGAGTTTACGCCGCTGTACACCAGCATGATGGTAATGCTGGTGATGGTAACCTCAGACAAAAAGTGGGGCAGATAGGTCGCCGTCTGGGTCAATTTCCGGACAAAACTGTTGCCAATCTCCGCAAACAGGATAGCCAGGATAATCGGCACAGGGAAACCAAATACCAAGCTGTATGCGTTAATTACAAAGGTATTCCGGAACGCCTGCCAAAACTGTGTCTGGTAGACACCCGATACCAGGGTCATAAAGTTTGCAATGCCTTTAAAGTCGCTGTTCCATACGCCCAGGCTGGAGTCAAATCGCTTAAAGGCGATGAGCAAACCGCCCATCGGCTTATAGGCCCACAGTGCAAACCAGATCACCACCGGCAACAGCAGCACATAGATCTGCCAATCACTGGCCAAAGACTGCAAGAGCTTTTTGCCGTGCGGCTGTCGCATCTTAATTTTAAGTTGATCCATTCTTTGTGTCGTCCTCCTTGTCGTGCGCCCAGAAATACCGCTTGCAATCCGTTTGCGCCAGGCATTTCGGGCAAATTTTTGCTGGGATCCCGCTATCTTACAGTGTCACCGCCTTTCTTCTGTACTGCATTCAACTTTGGCATCAGACTCATTCAAGTACTGAGTAGTTGCTTCATCCAGCCCGCTCCACATTCTTTGTGCAGCACTGCCGCAGCGACCACTAAAGCAAGCAGACCAGTCATGCCGTTGCTGATCATCATCACCAAACCCATTGCCTGGCCGCCCGCAAGCGTTGTACAATGCTGGAAGAACAGGAGAATCGGAATCCGGAAAACAAAGAGTCTTGCGAAATTTACATAGAAGGACAATTTGGTATATCCAAAGGCATACAACAGTGCCATAACTGCCGAATGGATCGCCAAAAATACGTTTGAGATCATTTCGAGAGTAAAGATCTGTGCAATCAGCTCTGCAAAGGCCACATCCCCTTTGGAGAAACTCGCAAGGATCGGATCCAGAAACACCCAAGTCAAAATGAATCCCAAAACGCCCCAGACAAAATCTACTATAAAGACACACCGAAAAATTTTCAGGGCTCGCTGTGGATTTCCATGGCCGATGTTCTGTCGAATCAAAGCAGCCCCACCATCTCCAATGCTTCCTGCCGGAACCGTAGACAGAGCGCTGACGCTGTTTGAAACGCCCAGCGCACCCACAGTTTGGGTGCCGTAGTTCACGCCAACCGAGTTGACAACCACTTTGCCTGCACTGAAGGAGAATTTTTCGGCGATAACCGGAAGGGAAATGGAAACGATCTTTTTGACGATGTCGTTCTTCAGCCTGACATATCGGAACGACAGCCCAAAGACATCTTCAGGGTTACGCAGATTATAAAGGCCGATTGCTGTTACCACCAGGTTGGAAAGTAGGGTGGCCACTCCGATCATGACAATCCCTTGGTGGAGTACCAGAACAAAAAAGGCGGAAAACGAGAACTTGGTAAGTGCCATTGCAAAGTTGATCCGCATGATCTTGGAACCATTCCCACGGGCCTTTTCAATGGCGATATAGACATTATTGAAGAAGGTGAAAAACAGATTCAGCGCAGTGATCCGGTAGTAGTTCAATCCGATTTCCACAAGCCGGGCGGGAGTGTTTGCCAAACGCAGAATAGGCCTAGCCCCCAGGATAAGCCCTGCCACCAGGACAAGGGCAGCGGCTCCGGCCATAAAAAAGGGGGTATTTACGGTGGGTTTT
>DXUR01000579.1 GCA_019417795.1 Clostridiales bacterium
GCGAAAAAACTTTTTCGACACGCTGTGAATTACTTGAAAGGATCATACAGCGCATCCGCTCGCCCCAGGTGTTGTCTGGGGCGAGCGGACCTGTTGGTTTCATGAGACTATGATGGATTACTTTCGTGAACTGAATTTTGTGTCTGTTGCTCTGCGGCTGCTGCTCTCTGCGCTCATCGGCTTCTCTCTGGGATTGGAGCGGGGACGCAAGCGCCGTCCTGCCGGGTGCCGGACCTATATGCTGGTGTGTATGGGAGCGACCCTGACACTGCTGCTCAGTCAATACGAATACATCATGGTCACCACCAAGTGGGCGTCTATTGCATCTGAAATCGGACTCCGGACGGATGTCTCCCGTTTTGGCGCACAGGTCATCAACGGCGTCGGCTTCCTGGGTGCCGGTACGATCCTTGTCACCGGCCGGCGGGAGGTCAAGGGCCTTACCACCGCGGCGGGCCTCTGGGCCTCCGCCTGTATGGGCCTGGCCATCGGTGCCGGTTTCTATGAATGTGTTTTCCTGGGAACGGTGCTGATCTTCCTTTCCATGCGCTATCTCCCCATCGTGGAAAACATGATGGTGGAACATGCCCCGTTTTTGAACATCTATGTGGAGTTTGAATCGCTGGATCACATCGGTGATGTGATCGGCCGCATCAAAGAGCAGAACGCACAGGTTCTGGATGTGGAAGTTGACCACGGCAGGGGTCCAGACTCCAGCAATCCCAGCGCGGTCTTTTCCCTGCGGCTGGCCAAACGCCATAGCCATTCCGACGTGCTGGTCTCCATATCTGAACTGGATTGCGTCTATACCGTGGAAGAATTTTAAAGGAGGGAGAAGATCTGATGCTGCCTATTTTTGATGGACTGCGTGACGTGACGCTTGCCTCCGTCACCACACGAATGCTGCTGGCTGTCCTCTGCGGCGGTCTCATCGGCATCGAGCGGGCTTACAAGCGCCGCCCTGCCGGCTTCCGCACCCACATTCTTATTTGCCTGGGTGCGGCGATCACCACACTTACCAGCCAATTCCTCTATCTTAATCTGCATTACTACACGGATATGGCCCGTCTGGGCGCGCAGGTGGTGGCAGGTATCGGCTTCATCGGCGCCGGTACGATCGTTGTCACCCGGCAGCATCGGGTCAAGGGCCTTACCACTGCGGCGGGTCTCTGGGCCTCCGCCATTATCGGCCTGGCACTGGGCGGCGGCTTCTATGAAGGCGCTCTGCTGACAACGGTTCTTGTGTTAGTGGCAGAATCCTTCCTCTCCCGACTGGAATATCGGATTCTGGACCATGTGCCGGAGATCAATCTCTACATGGAGTACACCGGAAAGCCCTGCCTGGAAGAAGTCCTGCGTTTCCTGCGGGAAAATAAGGTCTCCCTTCAGGATATGGAGATCACCCGCAACTCCGACAGCGAGAGCCACAACGCCTGCGCGATCTTCTCCCTGCGTTTCAGCAAGGGCGTTTCCGTAGATGAGCTGCTGACCCATGTATCTCAGATCGAAGGCGTTATCACCGTTCAGGAATTGTGATCCCTTTGGAACCGTGTTATACTGATCCAGCGGCGGAGCTTGCCGCTGAATAGCCTGTTTTTGTTACTTTAACTGATGAGGAGCGGAATATGAAAGAATACGATATCATGGTAGTGGGTCCTGTCTCTCTGGACCACAACATCGATTATTTGGGCAACGAGCGCAAAGAGGTGGGCGGCGCTGTTGTGGCTTCCGGCTTTGCTGCCGCCGGCAGCGGCGCAAAGACCGCCATCTTCTGCAAGTCCAACGCGGCGGACGCCGATGTGAAGGAGCGCTTCGCCGGAGTCAACGCGGACCTCTACTGGGCTGCGTCCAAGGCCACTTGCTCCATCCGCAACCAGTACTTCACCGCCGACAAGGAAAAGCGGGCCTGCACCTCTATGGGCGTGTGCGACCCCTTCCGTTTTGAGGAACTGCCCCAGGTGAAGACCAAGGTCTATCACTTTGCCGGTCTGGTCTACGGCGATTTTGACGGCGCTCTGCTGGCGGAGGCCGCCAAGCACGGCAAGGTGGGTCTGGACGTGCAGTGCATGCTGCGCCATGTGGAGCCGGATAAGTCCATGGCTTTCCATGACTGGGCGGAGAAGAAGGAACTGCTGCCCCTGATGGATTACTTCAAGACCGACGCCGCCGAGGCGGAGGTCCTCACTGGCCTGACGGACCGCGTAGAGGCTGCGAAAATGCTCCATGACTGGGGCGCCAAGGAAGTGGTCATCACCCACAACACCGAGGTGTTGGCTTATGACGGCAACAAGGTCTACACCTGCCCCATCAAGGCCCGGAACCTCTCCGGCCGTACCGGTCGGGGCGATACCACTTTCGCCGGATATATCGCCGAGCGTCAGCGGGGCAGCGTGGAGGAAGCGCTGAACTTCTGCACCGCTCTCGTCTCCCTGAAAATGGAGACCCCCGGTCCCTTCAAGGGCACCCGGGAGGACGTTCTGGCCTACATGAAGGAATTTTATTGATCGATCGAATACAACCAGCCCGTCCGGAATGTTCCGGACGGGCTGGCTTCTTTCTATCTGTGGTTGGCGGTGCGGTTTACCGGGTCAGCGGGTCCACGAAGATATCCATGTCGATCTCAAAGGCCCGGTTCCACGGGAAGTGGTAATTGGAAAGACCGATCTTTCCCCAATGGGCTGTGACGGTATCCACATGGGGCTTCAGGCCGATGAGCAAGCTGCTGCGCTCTAAATTTTTCAGTACCGGGGCGGTGGCCTTATCCATCCCCGCTGTCAGCCGGGCGACAATGGCGGGGCGGTCCAGCTCCGGCAGGCAGAAGTTGTTGGCGTCACCGCCAAGATCATTCCGCACATAGGACAAAATATCCTCCCGTACCACGTTTTTATAGCAGAAATCCTTCAAAATGCTGTC
>DXUR01000058.1 GCA_019417795.1 Clostridiales bacterium
GATTGCCTTAATGTAAACCGCTTGCGGTTTACATGATAAGGTTTGATGAAATAGAATTGGGATGAAAAACATGGAATTAAAAGAAAAACTTGTCGCCTTGCGTAAAGAAAAAGGGCTGACACAATCAGCTGTTGCTGAGAAACTGGATGTTTCCAGACAAGCTATCTCACGGTGGGAATCGGGAGTGGCGTTGCCATCTACGGATAATCTTAAGTGCTTGAGTTCTTTATATGAAGTACCTGTTGATTATTTGTTAAAAGAAGATTCCGAAGTGAAAAACAATCCGGATAACGAGCCGACTCCGGATAAGATTCAATGTAAGTTGAAAAAAGCGGTTATTATAGCCATTGCTTTTATAGGTATTTTAGCTGTTAGTATATTTGGGTATTTTCTAACGCGCAGTAATGAGAAATCTATAGATGTAGCGGCTGCAGAAAGTGATCAATGGAATGAGTCTCAAACGGAAATTGAGATTGATTGGTAATGTGTAATAGAAGGGAGGTGAGTGAAATGCAGTTGAAAAAGAAACTAACTCTCATATTAGCTTGTGTAGTTTCGATTTGCTGCCTTAATGTTGGTGCTGTTGCTACAGAGACTCTGGGGGACAATAGCATTATTGAAATTACACAAGGACCCATGCGTGCTTCAAAAACTTTTGAAGTTACTGTAAATGCCCATGGAAATGCAAATGCAAATGTCAAGGATGCCTTTTCAATGGAGGCTGGAGAAACGGTGCGGATTAGAGGAACATATTCCCCAGAGGATGCGAGTATGGACTTTGGATTGATTGATTCGGCTGGAGTTTTCCATTACGTCAACGTAAAAGACGGGAGCATTGACCAGACATTCAAGATTTCTGAGTCTGACAACTATCGGCTTGGAATTAGAAATAATTCTGGAGAGGTGGTAAAAGTATCCGGGTTTGTGAGGTATTAAATGGGGAGAAAAACTAAAATAGTTGTATTGGCACTTTCATTGTTTTGTGTGTCAAGCATATTAACGATGAGAATGGTAGACGAATGGCGGGAGTATGGCTATATTGTGCCAATATGTGCTTACGGAGCAATTAATACGTCCCTCAATATATTTAAAAATAAGGAGGAAAAAAGATGAAAAAGTTGCTGTGTATGGTTATGAGCGTTTTGATGGCAGTTCCCCTCATGATGACTGCATCTGCAGTGGAGCAACAAACAGAAGCGGAATTTGAAGAGTATGATCTTTCTGCGGAAGCTGAAGTGAACGGTGGTGGGACAGATTATGACCGAGGAAGATCTGTAATGCTATCTATGGGGTTCGATGAAGATCTGGTCGATTCAATGGATCGGGATCATGTTGCAAGCTATGCAGATGTTACAGAGGCTGTTGGCCTAACGCAGTATTATAGAGTGCATTATACACTTGATAATGAAATCAAAACAAGGTCAAATGAAGACCACTTGTATATTGTGGTGACACCAGAGGATGAAGATCATTTGGTAGCTTCTGTGCAGCCCGTTACGAAGGAAGAATATGAACAACTCTCACAGGAAGTTGTGAGATTGCAAGAAGAACATGACCAGATTGCAATGACGGATTTGATTCAGGAAGAGGAAGTATTTGATGGTTTTATGACGCTGCAAGCAAAGGCTGCAAAGATTTCGGATTCCTGCTATAAAATTTCTGGTCATTATGAATGGACAACACGGCCTCAGGGATTTGCGACAACTTTCAAAGGACTCCGTCAGGATATCTTTACAATTGCACCAGATGCTCATGGCAGATTCAATAACCCCACTATGTATGCCATTAGAAAAGTTGATTGGACAAAAACGGTTACGGATGCACAGGGGGTTCACCATTTGACATACGGCAATAATAATAAGGAGTTCAATGGTGCGAACGATATGACTTTTGACGAAGGTGGTGGCTTTGGTATCGATGTTCCTGTTGAATATAGCACAACAGGTGATGGGTACAGTTACAGCAATTATAAGGGGTATATTGGGGGAGAAATGCTTATTAGCGAAGATGATCTGAAAGCGACCCTAAAGATTTGTGTTGATTATGCAGAGAATACAAAGAAAATTGGAAGTATTTCGTCTATTAGTGTTTCTATCCCCCCGTCTCTATCGATTTCGTTCAGTTCTGGCGGAGATAAATATACCGTTCAGGAAAGTGCACTGATGTTCCATATTCCGGATTTTAAAAAGGTCTAAATGAACGGGAAAGCAGTGGGAAGATTTTTCTTCCCACTGCTTTTTTTGAAGAATACAAATAACGGTTTACCCGTTTAATATGAACGGGTAAACCGTTATACAGTTAATTTTGTTGTTATGTTGACAACCTCCGCAACGTATGGTAAGATGTTCTTGGATAGGAAAGGCTGCGGTAGACGCTGGATCGAAGCCTTGAAAGAAAGGGGGTATGGATGGCGGCTGCGAGTGGTGTGTGATTGGCAGCAGAAGTGAAGAACGAAGCTCGTCTGGGCGAGGGTAAATAGTAATTAGGCCCAGAGCGTCTTGGCTGGCAGATCTGCCGGTCGGGGGTTTAGCAATTTGCTAATCAGAAGCCACTTCAGGTACGATACACCTGTGTGATGCGTGGGCTTGCCGTAGTAACCTTTGTGAACTGGAAAGCGCATCATGGACCCGGCATGAGTAATCCTTTTGAAAGTGTCGGTAAGTAAAACGTATCTGTTCCTATCCACTTTCTGATAGTAGCCGGAATACTGTAGATCTTCCGGAGAGCTGCTTCCTCTACAAAGAAGCCGACAGAATCTGAACTGCCGTAGATCTCAATAAATCAGAGCTGCACACATAAGCAGATCAAAAAAGTGTAGGGAGCAATCCCAAACCCGTCATACATAAGACGTTAAAAAGTGTATTTTGCCGATTGTCGAGTCTCCGAATGGAGCTGGCATGAGGCGGCTTAGCTTGAACGAAAAATATAGAAGTCTATAAAACTAAGAAAATGGTTATGTAGTTTTATAGAAATATAGATTTATACAAAAATAGACGCACGAAAGGAAGTCGGAATGGGGCGTAGAAATAAAGCGTACTTCAAGGATCTGCACCAGCAAGCCTATGACCGGCTTACCGGGATGCAGGCTTTTGGCGAGAGCAAAAAAGAGGCGGTAGCCAATGGCACAGAGAAAGATAAAATATTTGCGTTCAACACCTATAAGAGCTACTGGAAACATACCAAATATTTTATCAAGTACATCAAGGAGAAGCATCCGGAGTGTACCACGCTGAAGAGTGCAAAGAAGTATGCTAATGAATGGCTTCAGACCAGAGTGGATCAGGGGCTTTCAGCGTGGACGGTGCAGCTCGAAGCGAAAGCGCTGGGAAAGCTATACGGGATTTCCCCGGATGACGAGAATTACTTTAATCCGCCCAAGCGAAAACGTGAGGAGATTAAACGGAGCCGGGGGGACCGGGTGCGGGACAAGCATTTCTCCAAGACGAACAATGATGAACTGATAAAATTTTGCAGAGGGACCGGTCTGCGGCGAAAGGAGTTGCAGGAGCTGCGTGGGAAAGATCTGGTGCCCAGGGCGCAAATTGAGGCGGAGATCTCCGAGCTGCAGAAGATCCCAGAGGAGCAGCGAGTACCGAGTGTCACAAAACGCCTTGAAATGCTCCAGGACGCACGTTTGTTTCCGGAGGAGTGGTTTGTCCATGTCCGCAACGGAAAGGGCGGACGAGAGCGTTTAAGCCCGATTATAGGCAAAAATGCGGGGCAGATCATTGAACGGATAACTGATACACCGCCAGAGGAGAAGGTGTGGCAGCACGTCCATAATTGCGCCGACATCCACGGTTATCGTGCGGAGTATGCCACGGCAATCTACAAGGCTCATGCCAGGGCAATCGAAGAGATTCCCTATGACCGGGTAAACCGTGGCACCGGGCGGCGTTATCAAAGCGAGGTTTATACTTGCCGAAAAGATGAAGCGGGGAAGAAGCTGGACAAGGCTGCTATGCTGATCTGCAGCAAGGCGCTGGGGCATAACCGTATTAGCGTTGTAGCGGATAACTACATTCGGGGCCTGTAAGGAGGTGCGCTGCCGTGGGCGAGTTTGTAAAGAAAACTGCATTTGGATATAAGCCGACAAGTGGTGGCCGCTCTGACCCGGAATGCACCCATGTGATTTTGACGGAAGACGAATATGATAGATTGCTGCAACAGATATCCGGTGCAGAGCAGGAGGTCAGGAATGCAAAGTACGATGCAGATAAAGAGATTCGTCGAGTACAGATTGACGCTCAAAGAAGAATAGAATCTACGGAGTGTGAAGCAGCGAAGGATATAGAATATCTGGAAAAGGCATTGGCAGCAGAACAAAAGGAAAGTGCGCTGCAGCGAGGGCTGAATGCTAATTTGCTGCGGATCGCACGGGAACGAGCCAACGCGGATCGGAAGTTGAAGCCGAAGAAGGAACATACCGGGTATGTTGTGGTGTCATCGATGGAGAAGGAACACCGCTACAAAGATGGAAATGGGCGCTGGCGTGCAGTAGTGCTATGGGAAACGGTGCTGGAGACGCCATATACTGTGGATTTTTGCGTGGAAGAGGTTAGACATCTGATACAGGAACTGTTTCAGGATGACGAGGAGGGGAACTGGCTGATTGGAAAAATCGGCATCACTGAAAACTATCCAAAAGGCTATGCCAATATGATCTACGACAAGGACTGGAGAGAAGAGTATCGCAATTATAACGTGATGCTGGAGCGCCGGTTGAAAGCAAACTACAGGACCGGCTTTTGGGAGATGATATTCCTGCATACGAAGCCGCTGGCTGCTGTCCCTTCAGATATGAGAGCGGGACGAAATTAGTGCGCTCAAAGTCATTTCGGATTTGATAAAATAGCCTGTCCGAAGGGGCTTGCAATCGGTTATTGGACAGGCTATAATTACAGACAAAAAACAGGGAATTACTTCATTGATAATATATGCCCCCCTTTAAGGGTTTTGCAGGGAAGCCATTACGTATTTTTTCTCTTAGAAAATGGAGAAAGTCGGTGGGGAATTGGGGGTGTGCGGAAGGGTGTGGGAATGTGGTAAACCCAACGGGTTTTCCATCATTTCCATACCCTGGAGCGAGGGGGAAAAGGGGAGGTGACTTTCTCTTTAAGCCCCCGTAGGGGGCGCTCTTTGGCTCCCCTTTTCCCCCTTCCCGCCCGCAGGAGGTCTCCGCGTAGCGGACTTTTCTTTTTGCTTCTTTTTCTTTTCTGGACTGGAGGTGTTTTTGTGACGATAGATCAGCAGACCGATCTGGAGCGGCAGCGGGCGCTTTATAGGGAAAAGAACGACCATCTCCGGCAGTATTTGGAGCCGGTGAAGCCGTTTGAGTTTTATAGAGAGATATTTCCTGAAGGTTCGTTCGAAAGGAAGGGCCACTATGAAGATGCTAAAGGAAATGCTATTGCACTGACCGTCCCAAGAAAGCAGGATAGTCGTGAAAATGGGGTCGCGCTGGAGATTGAAGGTGACGGTAGGGCCAGAAGACATCTGATTACGGACGAGTTGGAAGAATTGGGAGATATCCAGGATACAGATTTTACAATCATGTCTCCTATCTCATACTTCGGTAGGCAGCGTAGCGGGAGAAATGCCAGATATCTCTATGCCATCGTTTTCGATTTGGACGGTGTAGGTATGCCGCAGCTCCGGGATACGCTGCATCAGATGGACAAGGATATCATTCCCAAAGCGACCTTCATTGTAAACAGCGGAACAGGACTCCATCTCTATTATGTGCTGACAGAGCCGGTTCCCATGTATCCGCAAAATCAGAAAATTTTGAAGGAACTGAAATATGCCCTCACCCGGCAGATCTGGAACAGGTTTACCTCGTCCATCCGTGAGCCGCAGATGCAGGGCATTTTACAGGGATTCCGTGTTGTTGGGTCTGGCTCAAAGCTGGGGCGAGATTATCCTGTGGTAGCTTATCGATTCGGGGATGCTGTAGATCTGGAGAAGCTGCTGGATTATATTCCTGACAGCAATGGAGAGCAGCAGCGAATACAGGCGCTTATGAAAAAGAGCCGCCTATCACTGTCTGAGGCTAAGGAAAAGTATCCGGATTGGTATGAGCGTCGTATCGTGAAAAAAGAGCGCCGGGGGCGCTGGACGGTAAAGAGAGATCTTTATGATTGGTGGCTGCATCGTATAATAGATGAGATTAAAGTGGGACATCGTTTTTACGGGATTATGACGTTGGCCATATACGCAAAAAAGTGTGGCATAGATGAAGATGAGCTAAGAGAGGATGCATTTGGACTGCTCGAGCGATATGATGATATGAGTGTGGAGGACATCAACCGTTTTACGAGGGACGATATTGTGTGTGCTTTAGAAATGTTCAATGAGGACTATGTAACTTTTCCGCGAGATGATATAGCGAAGATATCGGGACTGTCGATGCCCGTTAATAAGAGAAATGGGAGAAAGCAAGGACAGCATGTTGCAATTATGAGTGCAGTTCGGGATATTGTTCACCCAGATGGAGAGTGGCGGAATACAGATGGTCGGCCAACAGCAGAGAAAAGAGTCTATGAGTGGCGAGAGCAGCACCCAAACGGGCGCAAGGTTGACTGCCATAGAGATACTGGACTTGATCCAAAGACAATCCGCAAATGGTGGGATAGCAAAGCATTATGATGAAATTGTAAAAGAAATTTCAGTTGATATTTTAGCGTAATTACGCTAAAATATCAGCGAGGTGATATTATGAATATGATTCGACCAGTATCAGATTTGAGAAATAATTTTGCGGATATTTCAAAAACGGTTCATGAGACGGCGAAGCCTGTTTTTCTGACAAAAAACGGATATGGCGATATGGTTGTTTTGAGCATGGAAGCGTTTGAAAATTTGCAGTTTGAGAGTGAGGTATATTTTAAGCTGCAGGAAGCGGAACGAGAGGCCGAGATGACCGATAAGCGATACTCATCTAAAGATGTATTGAAGATGATGAAAGAGGCCATAGGAGGAGAGCAGGTTGTATAATCTGGAATATCTGCCAGTGGCCCGCCAGGATATGATCGATATTGTTCGGTATATTAGTAGAGAGCTGAACAATCCAACGGCTGCGGAGAGTCTGGCTGTAGAACTGATTGACGCTGGAAATCGTATAGCAGATTTTCCGTATGCCAATCCTGCTTATGTACCGATTCGTCCACTAAAGCATGAGTATCGGAAGTTGCTGATACGGAACTATTTGATGTTCTACTGGGTGAACGAGGAAAATAATTCGGTAACAATTGCTCGCGTAATTTATGCCAAGAGAGATTACGAGAAGATGCTATAAGGAAAGAAAGATTGTAAAATCGGTTGAACAATAACAACACAAAAAGAGGCAGGACATATGTTCTGCCTCTTTTTGTGTTGTTATATAACTATATCTATAGTAAACTATAAATATAGTTTCTGCTAAAGAAAAAATAAGTTGGGGGGATGATCGGATGACTGGAACTGAGATTATTACTTTTTTGAGTAGCAATTTTCCTACGCAGGCAATTAGTCCTATCGTAGGAAGTATCTTTACTGCTATATTTTTGAGACATAATACAGAGGCAACAGAGTTTGAAAAAATCAAAGCCGGCCAATTTAAGGAGGTTGCGGATAGTCTACTCAGATCAGGAAAAATGACGTATACTGAGTATTATAAAGCGAATAACTTTTTGAAAGTAGCAAAGAAGGCTGATGAGTTCTATTCAGAAATGCATCGTAGTGAAAATACGCCGCCGGCTACGTATGATTTTGATTGGTTTATTAGATTTTATGAAGCTGTTGGAAACATCAGTGATGAAGCAATGCAAGATTTGTGGGCAAAAATATTAGCGGGTGAAATATCTCGGCCATCTTCATATTCACTTAAGACTATTGATGTTCTCAAGAATATGAGCAAAAAAGATGCTGAACTATTTGTAAGGATATGCTCGCACTCATTTACTTCGGGAGAGAAGAAAATTTTTCTACCTAATAATAACGATTACCTCGAGAAATGTGGAATCGAGTATAGTGATATAATGAAAATGAATGAGCAAGACCTAATATTTAGTGATAGTGTAATAACCCTTTCATTAAATATTAGTAAAAATGAATCACATCTGTTTACCAATAGAGAACTGGTTATGACTATTTCGTCGGCAAACGGAAGTGAGGTGAAGGCTGCCATTGAACAATATCCGTTTACAGAAGTTGGCGTAGAAGTTGCGTCACTTTTCGCAGACAGTGCTTCAGATGAAGACTTTATAGAGTATGGTAGATGTTTGGCTCGAAAACATAAAAATTATGTAATCGCTATTTATAAAGTGCATAGCTGGGAAGAAGATGGCACCATCAAATGCGAGAGAAGAAATATTCTTGAGTAATTTTGTTGAATAATAAGAACATGTCCGTGCAGAAAGTTGTATTCTGTATGGACATGTTCTTTATTTTTAGTTGCTATATTACTATAAATATAGTAATATACAAATATAGCTTTATAGAAAGCGGAAATATAAGAACGGGAGTGTGAGAACATGATTATTGCAGTAGCAAATCAAAAGGGCGGTGTTGGCAAAACAACAACGTCCCAGGCGTTGGCTGCAGGACTGGCAGCAAAGGGATACCGAGTCCTTGGCATTGATTTAGATCCGCAAGGGAATTTTTCGACGGCTTGCGGAGCAGAGAACTACAATGTCCAGACGATTTACGAGGTCATGAAAAGAGCTGCCAGCATCCGGGAGGCAATTCAGCATACTAAGGGCGGATACGATGTTGTGCCGGCAAATATTATGTTGGCCGGAGCAGAGCAGGAGCTGTCGCAGACAGGAAAAGAACACCGGCTGAAGGAGGCCGTGGCGCCGATTGCAGCCGACTATGATTTTATAGTGATTGACACGCCGCCTTCTCTGGGCGTGCTGACGGTGAATGCCTTTACTTGCGCTACGGATATTTTGATTCCAACGACAGCGGGAATTTTTGCGACCGCAGGAATATCGCAACTCAACGAGACAGTTACCAGTGTTCAGAAGTATTGCAACCCGAACGTGAAAATTAGGGGTATCTTGTTTACGAAATTTAATCCGCGGGCCAATATCAGCCGGCAGATGAAGGAACTCGCAGAGCAGCTTAGCGAGTATATTGCTGCACCGATTTACGAGACGTATATCAGATCTGCCGTAGTAGTAGAAGAAGCGCAGGCAAACCGGCAGGATATTTTTGACTACGCAAATAAATCTACAGTATCGGAAGACTATAAGGCATTTATTGAGGAGTTTTTGAAAGGGGTTAAGGAATAATGGCAGGAAAAGCAAAATTCGATCAGGAGGCTGCATTCAAGTCCATCATTGGTGCAGATCGTCGACCGGCAGAGAAGCTGCAGGAGGAAACTGAAAAACCGAAGAAGAACAAGGATCGTGTGCAGCGAGCTTACTTTTTAGATCGGGACATTGATAAGGCATTGCGTAGAAAGGCGCTGGAAGAGGGAAAGAATTTGACTGAGTCGATCAACGATGTATTACGTGCAGGATTAACAAAATATCTGTAAAAAGAACGAGAAAATTGGAAAGGCAATCGCCGATTGCCTAAATGTAAACCGCGTGCGGTTTACATTTATTAACTTCTAAGATAAATTCGGAGATACAAACAATGACCTTAGAGAAGAAATTGGTTCGCTTACGGAAAAAAGAAGGCATGTCCCAAGCGGATGTGTCAGAAAAATTAGATGTATCTAGACAGGCCGTATCAAGATGGGAGGCCGGAGACTCGAGACCGTCTACCGAAAATCTTCAGGCTCTCTGCAGACTCTATAATGTGAAGTTAGATGATTTGCTTAGTGATGAAGAAATTTCAATTGGAAAAACTGAGTCTATAAAAACAGAATGCGAACCGGAACAAAAAAGTAAAGAGAGAAACCGCGTTTGGACTAAGCGCGGAGTAATTGCAGCGGTGATTTTGGCGCTGATAGTCTGCTGCATTTTCTGGTATATGGACCAAAAGAAAGAGGTAGAGCTACATACGATAAGCGGAGAAAAAGTAGAAGCTCAGGAAACTCAAGAGTTTAATTTAAATTGGAAGTAAGTAGAAGAAAGGGGGTGAAACCGATGAGCCTAAAGAGGAGCAGTTGTATGCTGTTAGCTTGTGTCATGCTTTTCAGCGTTTTGGTTGCTCCGGAAGTAGAAGCAAAAGAAGAGACTGTAACCCAAATTGCAGAGATGAGAGCAATGGGGCAGTTTGACTTTGAACTCCCACCGAAAACACTTATGAAAGCTAATAGCAGCTTTCCGATGGAGCGTGGGGAAACCGTCAAGATTACGGCTTCATATTCTCCGGAATCGGCAAGCGTGGACTTTGGATTGATTGATTCTGATGGAATCTTTTATCCGATACGGGCGAACGATGGCAGCATCAAAAAGACAATCAAAATAGACTTGAAGGGCACCTATACATTTGCGGTAAGAAACAATTCGAATGATACTGTATGGGTGAATGGGTTTGTGAACTACTAATCAGCCGAATTATGTATGCAGTGAAAGGAGCGCATTTTCATGAAAAAATTCTTGTCCATGACCCTGACGCTTATTATGTTGATGGCCCTTGCTGTTCCTGCATTGGCCGTTGACACTGTACCTCCGACTGATTCTGATCCGGAAGAGAACTGGATTATGCCACTTGATCTGTTTATTGATAGTGGCACGATCCATAACAAGACTGGACTGGATACGACCAAAAAGTTGAATAAGGACAACGGGAAATACGTTAATTTGTATGTTGAAAACAAAGGGAGCGGTTCCGTTATAGCAACTATCAATGGCCAGAGCTCGAGAACCTTCAAGAAGGGTGAAAGCGGCCATATTTACGTAGAAGTAACTCAGGGCGTGCTTGGTGGGGACAAATCATATAATTTTAAAGTAGTGCCTGGCACCAATGGCGGAATGGTTGATATTTACTACGAGATCGCTCAGCGAGATTCTCAGTGATATATGAGAGTCTAAGAGAGATAGTCTCTTAGGTTGTGAGAGATATGAGAGAAATGAGGTAAGGAATATGAAAAGAAATTTTGCAATCTTATTGACGCTGCTGATGTGTTTGTCACTTTGCGTTCCGACATTTGCAACTGATGAAAACCAACAGGAAGAAATGGTAGAGACTACTTATGTTACGGAAGATGGTGTTGTAGTACGTGTTTTCGCGCATAAATCAGTAGACATTGAAGAGGAAGATGGAGCCTTAATTATTGAAGGTAAAGAGTATCCCCTTGAAGATGACTTGCCCGTTGAAGATAATTTACTAGTAACACGAGGTGCAAATATTCCAACTCAGGGGTATAGTTTGCGCGATGGCCCCGATACGCAGTCTGGAAGTATTAGCGCTGGTGGGACTACATATTCAAATAAGCTTTATTATCCATCAAACTACAATGACTTTAAGGTTTCTTTTGCTATAACTGCGGAAGGTAACGGAGGGAAAAGAGGAGAAGTTTATCTGATTGGAGTCGGCCTTTATGATAGCCAGCATGAGAATAGGAGAATTTACTTTTATGATGCGGCCAGCATTTCATTGACGGGTAAGGTTTCTTGGAATTGTTCAGATACATTTGAAGATAAGCTTACAGAATTTTGCTATTTAAGGTATTTTGGTGTGAAGGATTTTGCAGTATCGTATAATAGTACGGTATCTTGATTTTAATTTTGTAGAGAGAGGTGTTTTGGTATGAAAAAGAGACTATGCTGCGGTGACGTCGCAAGGAACTTTGTATGTGGATGCAGGAGCAGCGGACTGTGATTCCAGTGGGTACTGGGTTTCTTTGAATACCTTTAAGGAATATTTGGTTACAGATCCTTGGATGTATTTGCGGGGCAACTCCTAATTTTGAAGGCAATAGGAAAAATGCGGCTGAGAAAACTCAGCCGCATTTTTTGTAACGGTTTACCCGTTTATATTATGAACGGGTAAACCGTTATACGGTTAATTTTGTGGTTATGTTGACAACCTCCGCAACGTATGGTAAGATGTTCTTGGATAGGAAAGGCT
>DXUR01000580.1 GCA_019417795.1 Clostridiales bacterium
GTTGTCCACCTTGGCATCTCCCGCCACCACGATGATGATGGGTTCCTCTCCGACCTTGAAGCTCATAGACTTGGCGATCCGGGCGCCCTCCACGCCTACGGCCACCGCCGCCAGCTCCACCGTGGCGGAGGAAACGTCGAATTCCCGGATGCGGTCCTCAATGCCGAACTGCTTGAAATACTCTCTTACCTTTTGAATAGACATAGTGATTTCCTCTTTTTAGATTGATGTGACCGGAAGGTCATGAATGACCTCACTGTAAGGCTGGCCCCGCAGACAGGGGCGCAGCATGACCTCCACGGCAGTACTGGTATTTTCCGGAAGGGCCTCCGTGGGGAACCAGCGAAGTCCGGCGTTTTTCTCCGGCTCCATGACGGCGGGTGTGCCGTCGTATTTCCGAATGACGAAGCAGAGATCGTAATAGGTGCGGCCATCGCCTCCGGCGACCCGGTGGCACAGGTGGACAAATTCCGCGTCGGCGGGGTCCACTGTGATACCCAACTCCTCCAAACACTCCCGGGCCACGGCCTGACGGGCGGTTTCGTTTTCATCTACATGGCCGCTGCCGGCAAAGTCCCAGCAGCCGTCCATATAGCCGGTGTTCTGCCGCAGGTGCAGCAGCACCTCCTGCCCGTTGGCCCCCTCCCGCAGCAAAATGGGAAATACAGCGGAATAGGAACGGTAATGCTCAGGTCTTGTCATACAACGGCCTCCTTATCGAATGTCCACCCGCTCCACGGCGGTGCAGAGGCCGGTGGCGCTGTCCAGTGTAAAAATAGCCCCCTGCAGCTTGCAGGGCCCATCCGGACTGCGGTAGCGTCCCGGCAGACCACCCAAAAACGATTCCACCGACTGCGCGGACTCTACGCCCAGAACAGATTCGATGGGGCCGGTCATCCCCAGATCCGTGATATAGCCGGTGCCCTTGGGATAGACCCGCTCATCGGCGGTGGGGACATGGGTGTGGGTGCCCCACAGGGCACTGACCCGGCCGTCCAGATAGTAGCCCAGCGCCAGTTTTTCACTGGTGGCCTCCGCATGGAAATCCACCAGAGTAAAATCCGCAGTGCCCTGCTTCAGCAGCCGGTCTGCCAGAGTAAAGGGATTTTCGGCGTTCCACTGGAGTGTGCAGCGGCCGATGAGGTTCACCACGCGGAACCGCAGGCCATTGAGATCGAAAATCTCGCAGCCATGGCCCGGCATTCTGCCGGACAGGTTGGCGGGGCGCAGGAGCCACGGGGTCTCATCCAGCATACGGCCAATCTCCATTTTGCCGAAGGTGTGGTTGCCAAGGGTCACGGCGTCGGCTCCGGCGTCATAGACCCGCCACGCCTGCTTGCAGGTCAGACCCACGCCGGAGATGTTTTCCCCGTTGACCACGGTGAACGAAATGTTTTTCAGCTTTTGCAGGGGCCGCAGATGGCGTTCCAGATGGGCGAGACCTGCCTCGCCTACCACATCGCCCACAGCCAGAACGGAATAGAGCATGGAGTACCTCCGAATATGTAGGATGAGGGATCAAATCAAAAATCACTTTATTTTATCGTATTCTCCGGCTGTTTGCAACCCACCGCCTATGGAAAGCCGCCGAAAGCGGGGGGCTTCGGACATCAAAAATTTTACAGAAGAGACGATTGGTTTATGGTTGCAATTCCAACGGCGGTTGCTTATAATGCTGATTGTAGCGATAAGACCCGCTGATTATGGAGGAAGCGCGTATGGCAGTAAAACTGGAATTGTACCGGGTGTTCAAGGAGGTCGCGGAGACCGGCAACATCTCGGCGGCGGCAAAGAATTTGTATATTTCCCAATCGGCGGTGAGCCAATCTATTAAACAGCTGGAAACGGCCCTGCAGGCCCGGCTGTTTGCCCGCTCCCCCCGGGGCGTGACGCTGACGGGAGAGGGCCAGATGCTCTATCAATATGTCCGCAACGCCTTGGGCCTGCTGGCTACCGGCGAGGACAAGCTCTCTCAGGCCCAGCAGCTGCTGTTGGGTACCCTGACCATCGGCGCCAGTGACACGGTGACGGGGCAGTTCCTGACGCCGTATCTGGACGAATTTCACCACCAGCACCCCGGCATCCGGCTGAAGATCGTCTCCGGCCGCAGCGCCAAGGTGGTGAGCATGCTTCGCTCCGGGGCGGTGGACATCGCCTTTGCCTCCTCTCCCAAGGACAGCACGCTGGAGACCTGGCCCTGCTTTGCCACCCATTCCGTGTTCGTGGCGGGGAAGAATTACCACTGCGATTTCGACAAGATCTACACCCGGCAGGAGATGGCGGAATTTCCCCTGATCCTGCTGGAGCGGAAGGCCAGCTCCCGTGTTTTTCTGGAACAGGAGTTTTTGAAGGCCGGCGTTACCCTGACCCCGGAGATCGAGCTGTCCTCCCGGCAGCTTTTGGTGACGCTGGCGGGGATCGGTCTGGGCGTGGCTGGTGTGACGCTGGAATTCGTCCGGAAGGACCTGGAAAGCGGCGACATCCGTCTGCTGAAAACGGACTTCACAATCCCGGAGCGCAGCGTGGATATGTGTACCTTGAAGGAAGTGCCCCCCACGGCCGCGGCTACCGCATTTATGGAAATGGTGCGGAGGGGCATGTGAGACATGGAGACCTTTCTCTTTCTGTTTGAAATGCTGGGCACCATCGCCTTCGCCGCCTCCGGCGCGGTGCTGGGGGTCCGGAAGGGTCTGGACGTGTTCGGCGTCTGTTTTCTTGGCCTGACCACCGCCTGCGGCGGCGGTATGGTGCGGGATGTGCTGCTGGGCAATACGCCCCCGGCGGCGTTTCAGAATCCGACGGCCTCCGCGGTGGCGGTAGTTACCTCGCTGATCATGTTTCTCTCCGGTGTGCGGCACCTGCTGATGGGCAACCAGCGGCGCTATGACCTGTTCATGCTGCTGATGGACAG
>DXUR01000581.1 GCA_019417795.1 Clostridiales bacterium
GTGATGCAGAGATAAGACTTCTCCACCTCATGGTTTTTGATCTTCTCATTTATGATCCGCAGGGTCTCCGCGTTCTTGGCGGCAATGACAATGCCGCCGGTGTTCCGGTCGATCCGGTTGCACAGCGCCGGGGCAAAGGCATTTTCCCACTTGGGATTCCATTCCCGTTTCTGGTAAAGATATGCCTGAACGTGATTGATGAGGGTGTTGACCTTTTCCGTCTCGTCAGCGTGGACGGACATACCGGGACGCTTGTCCACCAGCAGCAGATTTTCGTCCTCGTAGACAATATTCAACTGTGGCTTGAACACCGTGAGAAAGAGATTTTCCTCATTGGGCTTGTCAAAGAACTCATCATTGATGTATAATTGAAGAATATCGCCGGTCTCCAGACGGACATCCCGCTTAGACCCCTTGCCGTTGACCTTGATCCGTTTCAGGCGGATGTACTTTTGCAGCAGAGCAGGGGGGAGCAGCGGCAGGTTCTTGGCCACAAAGCGGTCCAGCCGCTGTCCGGCGTCATTTTTTCCAATGGTAAATTCCCGCATGAGCATCCTCCGTTTTCGTTGTGGACTGCTCTCATCATACCCGCTTTTTCTCGTGTTGTAAAGCGCGGGACGAAAATCAAAGAGGCGAAGCTATGAAGAAACAAAAGCAAGAGCAGACCGGTCAGGTCAATTTTGTCTGGGCCCTGGCCGGCGGTTATCTGATCTATTTAGGCGGCAAGCTGCTGTACAGCCTGTACAGAGACGGAACCGGCAGTTCTCCGGTCCTGGTGGTCATTCCCGCTGCGGCGGTGTTTATCGGCGTGGGCTTCTGGCTGCTGCGCCGGGAATGGAAGGCGTATCAGTTCGGCGCCGCCCACAAGGACGATCCCTCCACCTGGAACGATGATCCGGTGGAAGAGGAGCTTCCCGCGGGCAACGGCGACGAGGAGGATCCCCTATGACAGAACGGCTGCTGGCGGCGCTGACGGACAACGGCAAATGGCTGGAAGGCTTTACCCGCCTGGGATATGAGTCTACGTTCCGGGAATACTGCGATCGCTTCACGCCGGACTATCTGGCGGCGGTGCGGGAAGCGGGGGAGTCCGGGCTTCCTGCTTTGGCGGACAGCCTGCTGGACGCCTTGGAGGCCCAGTGGAAGCAGGCCCGCTTCTGGAACCGCACAACGGTCCGGGGCGAAACCAAGCAGGTGGTAGTAGGGTATCTGACGCCTATGCTTATGGCGGATCAGGAACTGCGGCCCTTTGCGGGCGTTCTGCGGGACCGTTGGAACCTGCGCTGGCCCAAGGATGTTTATCATGCCGCCGGGTATGAGCGGATCTGTAAGGGCTTCAAGCTGAGAATTTTGGGTTTTGAGGTCCCGGAGAAGAAAAAAGAGGCGCCGTTGGACGATGAAATTTGATCCCGCCGCCGTTTTTGAAAAAACTGGCGGAAAATCAAAAAAACTGTTTGACATTGCGGATGCAATCCTATATAATACTAAACGTGTCATTGCGAGGTAGCTTATGCTCATTGACGTTAGACCTATTCTGCATATCCCCGGCAAGGAACTGAATTTTCAGTTTGAGCTGGATCTGTCCGATATGGAATTCGGCGGAAGAAATCCCATCAGCCGGCCCGTCATTGTGGAAGGCGCGGTTCGGAACCGGGCGGAAGTCCTTTATCTGGAGCTGACGGCTCACACCACGTTGGACGCTGTGTGTGACCGCTGCGGAAAGGAATTCCTTCAGGAGAAGGCGGTTTCTTACGGTTGTATTCTGGCGGAAGAGTTGCAGAACGAGGAGGATGACGAGATCCTCCTGCTGGAAGACGGCAAGGTGGACGTAGGTGAGTTGGCTCGCGAAGCCTTTATTCTCGACATGGACACGAAAACTCTGTGTTCTGAAGATTGCAAGGGACTTTGTCCCCGCTGCGGTGCCGACCTGAATCTGGGACCCTGCTCCTGCAAAAAGGATGTAGACCCCCGTCTGGCGGTCCTTGCAAAGCTTTTGGAGAACAAATAAAGTATAAATAAGGCCGCCTGGCCTTTGTAGATCAAGGAGGTGTCACAATGGCAGTACCTAAGGGAAAAGTATCCAAAGCAAGACGCGATAAGAGACGCAGCTCCACCTGGAAGCTGGCTGTCCCCGGTCTCGTTGCATGCCCCAAGTGCGGTGCTCTGCACCTGCCTCACAGAATGTGCCAGGAGTGCGGCAGCTACAATGGCCGTGAGGTCAAAGTTGTCAAGTCCGTGGCGGCGAAGTAAGAGACAATTGCTTGCTTTAGGAGGGAAGAGAATTCTTCCCTCCTTTACTTTTGCGCGGAACCGTAAGGGTACCGGGTCAGCGCGCCGTGAAAAGTCTCTGTTTTCCCTTGCCATACAGGGGAATTACGGATATAATAGATTCAATCATTCAACTTCTTGCGGCGGCAGCGAAACACACCAACGCCGCTCAGGAAAGGAGTCATCTTATGTCGAAACCTATCATCGCCATCGTGGGCCGCCCCAATGTGGGCAAGTCCATGCTGTTCAATAAGATCATCGGCCGCCGGCTGTCCATCGTGGAAGATACCCCCGGCGTGACCCGTGACCGGATCTACGGGGAGAGCGACTGGCAGGGCCGGAAGTTCACCCTCATCGACACCGGCGGCATCGAGCCCCGGACGGACAATCAGATCCTGGCCTTCATGCGCTCTCAGGCCCAGATCGCCATTGACAACGCCACGGTCATCGTGTTCCTCTGCGACATCAAGACCGGCATGACCGCCTCCGATCAGGAGGTGGCTTCCATGCTCCAGCGCTGCGGCAAGCCGGTGATCCTGGCTGTCAACAAGGTGGACCAGGGCCGCAGCCCGGACATCTATGAATTCTACAATCTGGGTCTGGGCGACCCCATCGCCGTGTCCGCCGTCCACGGCCACG
>DXUR01000582.1 GCA_019417795.1 Clostridiales bacterium
GTCACGGGAGTCGAAGGCAAATTCCAGCGCCTTCATGCCGGGGAAGCCGCTGTCCCTCACCAGCTGCCGGACAGTCTCGCTCATATAGCCCAGATCCTCGGCAATGATCTCCCGCTTGCCCAGTGCCTGCTCCACCGCACGGAACAGCTCGATGCCAGGGCCTTTTTCCCAGTGGCCGGGTGCCGCCGTTTCACTGCCGTAGGGAATGGAAAAATACTCGTCGAAACCGCGGAAGTGGTCGATGCGAACCACATCGTACAGTTCAAAGCAATACCACAAGCGGGTGATCCACCACTGATAGCCCGTTTCCCGGTGCTTTTCCCAGCGGTAGAGTGGATTGCCCCAGAGTTGGCCAGTGGGCGAAAAACCATCCGGCGGAACACCTGCCACAGCGGTGGGAATGTTGTCCTCATCCAGCTGGAACATCTGCGGATTCGCCCATGCATCGACGGAATCCAGTGCCACATAGATGGGGATATCACCGATAATGCGGATGCCCTTTTCGTTGGCGTAAGCCTTTAGTGTACGCCACTGCTGGTCGAATTTGAATTGGAGATATTTGTAATATTCCACCTCAAAATACAGTTCCCGGCGGTAGTAGTCCATGGCATTCTGCCAGCGCAAGCGGATATCCTCCGCCCATTCGATCCACGGTTTGCCCTCAAAGCGGCCTTTCACTGCCATGAACAGGGCAAAATCGTCCAGCCACCACTTGTTTTTCTCGCAGAAGGCCGTGAACGCTGCATTGTGGCCGATATCACTGCGGGAGTAGGCCAGCCGCAGCAGACGGCCCCGCTCTGTGTAGAGGCGGCTGTAGTCGATGTCATCTGCCTTGCGGCCAAACTTTGCCTTTTTGCATTCCTCTGCCGTGAGCACGCCCTCTTTGACCAGCTCATCCAGACTGATAAAGTACGGGTTGCCCGCAAAGGCCGAAAAGCTCTGGTAGGGGCTGTCACCATAGCTGGTCACACCCAGCGGCAGGATCTGCCAATAAGTCTGTCCGGCCTCTTTGAGCCAGTCCACAAAATCGTATGCTTCCTGCGAGAAGCAGCCGATGCCGTAAGGGGACGGCAGACTGCTGATGGGCAGCAAAATGCCTGCACTTCTCTGCATCTTCATGGAAGAAGTTTGCAGGAATTGGCGATTGAACTTGATCGGCAAGCCAAGGTCAAAAAGGACTACGTTGCCACGGCGGGTGCTATGCAGATGACCGCCGTCAACGAGAACTTTGACCTCGTGATTGGCAACACCCCATTCCAGCTGAATGAGAATGCTCACCGTCAGCTGGGATTGCAGCTGAAAATCCCGGCGCCCTACTACGAGCGGATGCGGGCAGAGAACCCCGGCTTGCTGATGGCAAACGTCAATGGCTGGTTCCAGCAGTCCCCGGACACCCGCCGCATGGTTCGCACCCTTGATGGCACCGCCCGCGCCATTCTCTCCGACCGTTACCGCCGCATCGACAATTACGAGGTCGCCCAGAAGGTCCTGCCGATTATCTCTGAAATGCAGGGTGCCCGCATTGAAAGCTGTGAACTGACCGATACCCGTATGTACATCAAGGTTGTCAACGAGCGCATCCAGACCGAGGTAGTGCCGGGGGACATTGTTCAGGCCGGCATCTTGATTTCCAATTCTGAGGTCGGCATGGGCAGCGTGTCCGTGAAGCCGCTGATTTACCGGCTTGTCTGCACCAATGGCATGGTGGCGGATGTGGGCGTTGGCAAACGCCACGTTGGCCGCATCAACGAAAGCGTGGATGGTGATTTCAGGATTTTCCGGGATGAGACCATCGAAGCTGAAGACCGGGCATTCCTGATGAAGATTGAGGACACCGTCCGGGCGGCGGTCGATGAAGCCCGGTTCAATGCGCTGGTGCAGAAACTCCGGGATGCCAAGGAAGCACCCATTCTCCCGGCGGCGGCTCCCAAGGTGGTTGAGCTTGCGGCCAAGGAGTTCAACATCCGCCAGAACGAGAGCGAGGGCATTCTGGGACATCTTATTGCGGGCGGTGACCTTTCCCTCTATGGTCTGGCAAATGCTGTTACCCGGCATGCGCAGGATGTACAAAGCTATGATCGCAGCACTGAACTGGAGGCCACTGGCTACAAGATTATCACCATGCAGCCCGCGCTGTTGAAGCGTTGGAACGAGGAGGTGATCTTTTGAAAGTGAGAGGTAGAAAGCTGACCCGCCGCCAGAAAGAAGCCCTCTCTGCTGCCGGTTGGGACTGCACCGCATATCTCTGGGTTCGGGATATCCCGAACGGTATGGTGCTCCTGAATAAGGACACCGGGAAAACCATCATTTTTGGAAAGTAAAAGGAGGATGCCACATGGCACAGGAAACCGCATTGCAGGTTATCGAACTGCAGCAGTTGCCCATCATCGTTGAGCGGCTGCACAGCGTAAAAGCTGACATCGAGCAGCGCACGGCTGACGCGCTCTCGCTGGTCTGCACAGAGCAGACTTATAAGAGCGTCAAGGATGCTCGCGCACAGCTGACCAAGGAATTCAAGGAATACGAAGCACAGCGCATTGCTGTCAAGGACAAAATCCTTGAACCGTATACCGAGTTTGAAAAGGTTTATCGTGAGTGTATAACGGTGCCGTTCCAGACCGCAGACGCAGAACTGAAGCGGAAAATCACGGACGTTACTTCCGGTATCGTGGCGCAGAAGACGGATGCTGTTCAGGAGTATTACAACGAGTTGGTGGCGGCCGCAGGTATTGACTGGATGGATGACTTGACCTACCGGCCAAAAGTCAACATGAGCGACAGCGTCACTGCTCTGAAAAAACAGGCAAAGGCGTTTGTGGATGAGAAGAAACTTACCACTTATCCCCGGACTGATAGCTGCTATATCACCGATGATGACGAGGAGATGCTGGAGGAGCTGACCG
>DXUR01000583.1 GCA_019417795.1 Clostridiales bacterium
TCCCAGTACTGAATGTCGGCAGCAGGATGGTGGTTCCCAAGGAAGCGTTCATCCAGTGGGTCACCAAGCACACGGAAGGGGGTGTCCGCGAATGACTGCGCTCACCTACCAGAAAGACGCGAGAGCGTATCGGTTCTCGCTGCCCAACGAAATTTGGGGGCTGAAACTTCCGCCTCCCGCCTTCAGTATCCTCGCCTATCTCTGCTATCTCAACAGCCACCATAAGGGTGATGCCGTTCCAAGTGTGGATGAGATCGCAGCGCTGCTCCACATGGGGGTAGCCATGGCGCAAAAGCAGTTGGATAAGGCAAAAAAGATAGCTCTCCTGCTGGGAGAGCTATCTACAATTTCAGTTGATTAAAAACGCCATTCTCAAAAGAGCTTTCTTGCTGAGCGAAGAGCACGGTCAGTCCATCACATCATCGTGTTGAACGTAAGTCCAGGGCCTATAGCCGCCTCTTGCACCCTTCGTTCTAACTCGTCGATAGACGGGCTTTGCTTCAGCTGGCAAGCCTCCTCCTTATGGCGCAGTCGAAGGATAGATCGTTGCATATCCTGAAGTTCCTCATCAGGCCAAGGTCTGTTCCAATATTGACGTAATACTTCGGATGGACACTCCGCAGTCCCACAGCTATCGTAAATTTTTGTCGGTGTTCTATCCCAAATGGTAATTCCAGAAATCACAGGATCATCACGAAGAACGTCGAGGTTATCTGGCAGGACACGAACGACATAGTCATGGGCTTCCATGGCTGTCGCTCTCGGAATCGTTCCTCTTTCGTTCATTTCATAGAAGCGGAGGAGTGTGCTGCAAAGGGAGTGTTCTGGCCTGGTAGCAATGACTGCAAGTTCGACCCGATAACCTTTTTTAACAAGAAGTTCGGCCGTACGATGCGGAACATCCGTGGTGCGTCCAGTGCCTTCAATGATCAGATGGATGCCCCGCTCTGATGTTTCATGGATCAGCCGCTCCGTCACCGCACCAGAAAACCCACTGGTCATCTGTACAGAATCCGATCCATACCGGGCATACAATTCTTTGTAATTGGGGTGGAAACGCCGATACTCGTCTGCATTAATAAAATACACGTTGCCGCACAGAAGTTTGTTCAGCATGGAAGAAAGTACTGTCTTGCCAGCACCCGGCTGCCCAGCCAAAAGTATTGCCCGTGGCTCCGATTGCCGATTGTACCTTGCAGCGTAATTCCGCTCACTGGCAACAACCGCCTCCACATCACTCGGCAGAAAATCAGCAGGATTTTTTTCAATGCCCATTTTGCTCACGCCTCAATACCAGCGTAAAACTTACGAGCAAAATCAAACTGCGTTTCGATCTGATCCAATTCGGCCTCAGTATCCGCACCCAGAATGCTGCTCTTGGCGTTCCATACCAAACCGTAAACAACATTAACTGGATCTTTTTTGTCAGAGGGAGAAATATGGTTATTCCTTGCAAAATGGAAAAGTGACCCGAGAATGTCGGCCCCCTTTTCAAGCAGGACTTCCTGTCTGAGGGAAAACTCATAATTGCTCACATGAAAGACCTCCTCGCTCGATCTGTAAATACAGTATATGCACTATACGATAGAACCGTACCGGAAATCAGCGTTCCTATCTTCGGAGATCATTGTAGCATACCACAAACAGAGTTGCAAATCAAAAAGGTAATCGACCGTTGCGGCGCAAAAATAATCGTGAAAGCACCCCTTCCGAATTGTCGGCTGGGTACGGATATACCCCCACGGCTTCGGCTCCAACCTGACGGTGTTCACCGTCACGGCCCCCGATAGAATTCCCGAAAAGGCTGCATCGAACTGGGAGAACTCTCCCGGCCATCTGGCAACGATGATTGATCCGAACTGTGATACCGTCGGCGTCGGCGTTACCATCGATAACGGTAGAGCCTTCTGCTACATGTTCGTAGGCAATCCGACAGCGCATAATCCCTATGCATAAGAGGAGCTCAGATGGGCCGCATCCAATTTTGGATGCGGCCCATTGCAGTTCACTCTGAACTTGATAATTTTCTGATAATTGTTGTCATTTGGGATGGCTATTCAGCAGTGGTTGCGGTATTGTGTGTCGTTGACAGGAGGTGGCACACCATGCATGACTACATGAAAGCCCTTTACCACAGGTTTGAGGCAGAAGACGAGTCAGGCCTGCGAAAAGTTCTCACAGAGAAAAAGCAGCTAACAATACCGTCAAAAACTGCGATGGTGTAAACAAAGAAGAGTTCCTACAGAGGAGTCGATTCAAATGAGTAAACGCAGGCCGTCCGGCGACGGCATGGTGCGCAAAAAGGACGATGGCCGTTGGGAGGGCCGCATCGTGATCGGCCATAAGGAAAACGGCGACAGCATCTTCCGCTACATCTACGCACCCACGCAAAAAGAGTTGACCGCAAAGCTCCGCCAGGAGATCACCGCCTACCAGGGCGTTGACCTGACCGAGGACAGCAAGCTCACCCTGAGCGAATGGCTGGACTACTGGCTGGATGCGATCATGGCCGGAACCATCCGGCCCAGCACACTAAACGGATACCGCAGATACTCAAATCTCTACATAAAGCCATACCTCGGAGACAAGCAGATTTCAAAAATCACCCCGGCGGATGTACAGAAGATGTACGAAGTTCTGAAAGCACGGGGGCGTGTCAAGGAACACGCTCAATACGGTCACCAGCTATCCGGCAGCATGGTACACAGCATCCACACCATGTTCCACGAAGCCATGAAAGCGGCGAAGGAATCCCATATCATTGCCAAAAATCCCACCGAGAATATCCCGGTTCCAAAAGCGAATCCCAAACCCAAGCAGATCCTGAATGATGACCAGTTGGAACAGTTCATGGAGGCAATCAAACACGACGCCGTCTGGCATGACTTCTTCTACACAGAGC
>DXUR01000584.1:0-2346 GCA_019417795.1 Clostridiales bacterium
GCCTCGGCCTCTCCGGTTGCGCCGGATCCCGCGCCGAGATGCCCGACGTCCCACAGTCCGTTGTTCCAGTGCACGACGTCGACGCCGTCCTGCAGATGAAGGTTCCACTTCCAGTCCTGGAGTTCGCGGAGCGTGTATTGCAGAAACCGTCCGTTGTCTCTGGGATAGAAAACTTGAGCTTTTCCTTCCATAAGTTTCGCGACGTGTTCTCCATATCCCATGCGGATGGAGTCACCGAGCAGCAGTATTTTCATTTGCGCAATCCTTTTTGATTTGATGTATTCAGGGAAAATACATCCGCTTTCGGAAATATCAAGCCGGATTCGCCGGAATTGACGTTTTTTGGCAGAAGGCAACCTGTGAAGTCTGGCTCTGCCATTCCTGAGATGAACTAAAACGCCCCCTGCGGCCCTGAACGGACCCCTGCGGACAAAAAACGTGAGAACAGAAATATACTGTTAATACTTTTGGAGGGCGTATATCTCTGTTGAACGACAAACACAAGAATTGCCCGCAGGAGGCCGATAAGGACCGCAGAGGGAAGGCGCAGGAAAATGCGGAGTTGAGCAAACGAATCACAGACAGATTTGTCCGGAATGGAGTTAAAACGCTATTTCTGGATACAGCAATTTCGCAAGGTAACGAAACGCTTCAGGATAGCGCGGTCCGGGCATGTACAGGAACAAATCTCCTGGCAGAAAATGAACTCTGTTGTTCTTCACGGCCTGAAGGCTTTTCCATTCCGGACGCTGCATAAATTCCTTTTCAAATCTTTCTTTCAGACTGGTTCCCATGACGGTAATCAGAATCACATCCGGATCATCTACTAAAAGCTGTTCGTAGCTGAAGTGGATTCTGGCTGGAGAATCCGTCCGCCGGATGTTTTTCGCACCCAGCATGGACACCATGCCTCCAACATTGTTGAGCTTCGATTCCACAAAGAAACCGGCGCCTGCAGCAAAAAGAACTGCACAGCGGGGCTGATTCAATTTTTTCGTTTCCCTGCATAAAGAAGAAACTTCATTGACAATCTGCGCCGCCCGCGGTAGGGCATTTATGCTTGTGCTGTTGATTTTGCAAAAGAAATCCAGAAGAGCCGCAAAATCATGATATGTGACATACTGCACACAAACCGCAGGAATTCCTGTCTTGTTCAGCAAATCGGCGATTTGCCGTTGACGGCTCAGCTTCGCAGTCAGAAGAACCAGGTCGGGACTCAACATTGTGATGCGTTCCACATTGGGAACTGTAGACCCGCCAATCCTCGGCAGATGTTTCATCGCCGGAGGAATAGCCCGGTCATCGTTTGCAAAAGAGACTCCAACCGCTTTCCCTCCTGCCAAATCCCAGACGGACGCAAGCGAAGCATAGGCGATTACGACACGCTTCGGATTCTTTTTTACAAGAACCTCTTTGCCATCCGGCTGGCGGTAGACAAGGTGATCCTTCTGCTCTTTGACGACTTCAGCGGCAAGGCTGAATACAATGCAAAGAAGCAGAAAAACGGAAAAACTGCATTTCATAGCGAAGGCTCCGCTTGTCACAGCTGTTCCACGCGGCAATTTCCCATTTTAATTTTTCCCGACCTGCGGAAATAACAGACGATAAACCGTCTTTTTTCCGACATCGGGACAAAAACGTAAATCTCATTGGGATCCGCCTTGACACATTTAACTTCCGCCTTGTCAAAATCCGGGTATTCAACCTGTTTGAATGTTTCCAGAACAGATTCAACACTCTCTTCATCCATTACAGCGGCATAGCGATTGAATACTTTCATATCATTCGCAATGTAAGCGTCACAAAGCTTTTCCGTGGTTTTCACAACTTCTTCAGCACCTGTTTCAACTGGAACCAACGTCGTTAAAGCAGTGTTTCCGCTTTGATGAAAGCAGAGAAAGTAAACTCCAACGAGGAGCAGAATTGCAAGGGGGATAAGGAGCTTCTTCATTACAAAGATTCACCTTCTTTTCTATCTTTTGCCAGCGGTGTAAAGTATTTATCTGAATCTTTTTCACCAATGTTTCCAACGTTTAAGCCTACAGCAAAGTCGTTTGTTGGATCTTTGCAAAAAGCCATCTGTTCAGAAGATGCATGTCCATCGACCCATACGCAATTTGCACGTTTGGAGTGGCAAAAGCGCATGTTATTTGCATGACCTCCGTTAGCAGCTCCTTGCAGGTCTATGGGAGGATATAACATGGCTGTTGCTTCCGGAGATGCGGAAGTCAGTTTTTTTGCGTTTAGCACATCTGCAAAAGCTACAGTTGATGATGGACGAGCGACGTTCTTCTGAGGCTTGTACCCCGCAGGATCTGATTTATTAAAATTCCCTGCATACTGAGC
>DXUR01000584.1:2356-2902 GCA_019417795.1 Clostridiales bacterium
GAACCAACCCCATAATCATTATAGCCATACCCCGTTCCCTGGGAAATCTTTTCCGGATCAGAAAAATCCCAACCAGAAAGAGGATTTGTGCAAAGCAACGCTTTCCAATTACCCCCAAGATAGGGCATTAAAAGAGAGGTTTTTATGTTTACTTTATAACTTTCGCGTTTGCCAATCCATGGATAGCCAGCAGACCCCATACTGTAAATGACATATGTCGGCATGTAAACTTCATGGTCATTATGGTATCCCATAGATGCAAGACCGATCTGTTTCATATTAGAGAGACAGGCAATTGCCCTGGCTTTATCTCTCGCGCTGTTCAGCGCGGGCAGGAGCATGCCGGCGAGGATTGCAATGATCGCAATTACCACGAAGAGCTCTATGAGGGTGAATTTCCGGATACGGGATACGCCTTGCGGGCGACGGACGGGGAGTGTCTTCTTCGACATTTTGCTTCTTCCTTCTTGTGTCATGCGCACAATTCAGTGGTTCATGGTTCAAAACCGCCCGAGGATCTGACTTGCCGTTTTCACGGTTCACAGT
>DXUR01000585.1 GCA_019417795.1 Clostridiales bacterium
CTTGCCATCCTTGACCGCCTTATCGTCCTTGGCGGGTTCGGCGGACTTCTTCGCCTCGTCAGGTTTGGCGGGAGTGACCGGAGACGCAGTGGGCTTTCCATCCTTGGCCGCCTTATCGTCCTTGGCAGGTTCAGCAGGCTTCTTCACTTCACCGGGCTTGACAGCGGCGGGCGATAGAATGGGCGGTTTGGTTTCTTTGGCAGGAATAGGCGGTGCGGGAGTGGGCGGCGCTCCGGCAACAGGTGTCCGAAACGCACCAATCAGCGGGTTTTTCTTTTCGTTGGACATTGATTTACCTCCATATTCAAGTTTTATGTCGAAAAATGTGTCTCATTTTGAGCCACATTTTCAACCAAAATTAAGGGCCGAAGTCATGTTGGACTTCGGCCTGATAGTGGTTATTCATGGTCAGCGGGGCGTTGAACAGCGTGGTGAGCAGGTATGCGCGGATATTACGGACTTGTGTGGTATTGCGGCGCAGACACTCAAACACATAGACCATCAGCGAGTAGTCCAGTCGGTAGAAGCGGGCTTGCACCTGTGGCAGCGGGATATTCTCGCCGCCGATCCGTACCGTTGACTGTGTGGAGCACATCACATCCGCCATCAGCCCCACGACCTCATCTACATCATCGGCATTGAACTGTTGACAAAGAAACGGGTACTCGATATTCTCTTTGATCTCTCTTAGATACTCGCTTCTATCCATCCATCCCGGCTGCTCGGCGGAAGGCGATGGATGGATAGATTGATTTTTATAGCTAAAATCAGTTTGATTAGATTCAATATAATTACTGTCTGATTTTCCGAAGTCTGCACTTCGGAAAATCGGAAGTCTTGACTTCGGATTATCGGAACTCTTGACTTCTGATTTTCCGACTTCTTGACTTCCGATTTTCGGAAGTCTGGGAGTCTCCTGCGGCGCAGTGGTTTCAGCAGGTACTCGGCGGGTAGTGAAGCGTTTGACATAGATTTTTGTTGGTCTGCCTTGCCCTTGCTTTACTCGCTCGATCAGACCGCAACCTTTATCTGTATCCAGTTCGGACAATAATTTGACAGCCTTTTCGTGACCACAATTTAAGTCCTCTTGTATCTCATCCAATGTATAAAAGATATAGACCCTGCCAGCATCATCGTACCAACCGTTCCGCGCTGACAGGCCCATTCGGTCAAGCAGGAGGCCATACAGCAGCTTCGCGTCAGTGGATATTTTCTTGAACTGCTGCCCGGTGACAAGCTGGCGGGGGATGCGGTAAAAAGAAAATTGACTGCTTTCGTCTCCGTAGTAATAATCATATATCATACTCTCCGCCATGTCGATTTTCCTCCTTAACGCTGGAAAAAGGCATGAAAAAAGAGCCTGCTTTCATGGCAGGCTCTTATGTAAATGAGTGTTTCCAGCTGTGTATGTTGTTATTTTCTTTTGTGGCCTTTACACATCAACCTCAGCGGCGGCTTCCATCTTAAACTTATCCATAGCAGCGCGGGCCTCGGGAACGTTGATCTTGTTGGTGTTCTTACTGGACATAACAGTTTCTCCTTTTCAATCTCTTACATGTGTGGGTCACTTGGGTATCGCAAGCATAGTTTGACACGAAAAGGATCGGCTATGCGGAAATAAAAACGGTAAAATCTGTGTTTTTCTCAATTTTCGCCAGTATTATGCCCGGCACCGTTATTTAAAAGGATCTGGACCGCATTTTTGCCGCAGACCGGCAAGTTGCATCTTCCGGTTCGTTTTATCATTGCTTTCGTAAAAAATCACGGGGACTGCTTTTTAAGCAGTCCCCGGGTTGGGTTATTCAGCAGTATTTGCCATTGAGGCGATATAGTCCTCGTAGGTGCCAAGGCGGTCGGTCAGCTTGCCGTCCTCCAGCACCATAATGCGGTTGGCGATAGTCTGCACGAACTCGTGGTCATGGCTGGAAAACAGCACCACGCCCTTGAAGTCCATCAGGCCATTGTTGACGGCGGTGATGGATTCCAGATCCAGATGGTTGGTGGGCTGATCCAGCACCAGCACGTTGGAGCCGTAGAGCATCATGCGGGAGAGCATACACCGGACCTTCTCGCCGCCGGAGAGGACCTTCACCGGCTTGAACACATCGTCGCCGGAAAACAGCATCCGGCCCAGGAAGGCCCGCTTGAAGGACTCGGTGTTGGCCTCCGGGATCTTGGGGGTGAACTGCGCCAGCCAATCCACCAGATTCAAATCGCAGTCGTTGAAGAAAGCGGAGTTATCCAGCGGGAAATAGCTGGTGGTAATGGTGGTGCCCCACTTGTAGGTGCCCTCGTCCGGCTCCATCTCGCCCATGACGATCTTGAACAGGGTGGTCTTGGCGATCTCATCCTCGCCTACAAAGGCGATCTTATCTCCCTTGTTCACCCGGAAGGACACGTTATCCAGCACCTTGCGGCCGTCCAGCGTCTTGGAGATGCCCTCCACCGCCAGGATCTCCTTGCCGCACTCCCGCTCCATGGTAAAGCCCACGAAGGGATACCGCCGGGAGGAGGCGGGCATTTCCTCTACCGTCAGCTTGTCCAGCAGCTTCCGGCGGGCGGTGGCCTGCTTGCTCTTGGACTTGTTGGCGGAGAAGCGCTGGATGAACAGCTGCAATTCCTTGATCTTTTCCTCGTTTTTCCGGTTCTGGTCCTTCATCATCCGCTGGACCATCTGGCTGGACTCGTACCAGAACTCATAGTTGCCCACATACATCTTGATATGGCCGTAGTCCACGTCCACGATGTTGGTGCAGACGGTGTTCAGGAAGTGACGGTCATGGCTCACCACAAGGATCAGGCTCTCGCAATCCATCAGGAAGTCCTCAAGCCACTCGATGGCCTGAATGTCCAGATGGTTGGTGGGCTCGTCCAGCAGGATGATGTCCGGCTTGCCGAACA
>DXUR01000586.1 GCA_019417795.1 Clostridiales bacterium
ACCTCTGCACCGCCAATCTGCGCTTTGGTATAACCATAGCTGTAAATCAGGATACGGAGAAGAAAAATCACTGCAATGATACCAGTCAGAGCCAGAACTCGGTTCATGTCAAATTGACTCGACCACAAAAACTGCATAACAGAGTAAAGCAGCATAAACAGGCTGCCGGAGAGAAGTCCTTCCAGAACGGTTCCGCCGACACCAATATAGAAATTGCGGTTTTTTTTCAATACATCATGCTCATTCATGCTGCTCGCCTCCCTCCAACTGATAAGTGATATTCCGGGCTGTCTCATAGTCTTTCCACGCATTTCGATAGTAGGCGTTGTTCTTCCGAACTTCCTCATGGGTGCCAACGCTGGTAATTGTATGATTTTCCACCACAGCCACCCGGTTGCACATTTTCAAAGCACTCAAACGGTGTGCTACTACAATAACTGTTTTGCCTTTGCATAGATTTTGAATGGCTTTATCAATCTCCATCTGATTTTCCGGGTCAGAGGCACTTGTGGCCTCGTCCAAAATCAAGATGGGTGCATTTTTCAGAATTGCGCGGGCAATCGCAATCCGCTGCTTTTCTCCGCCGGAAAAGCGGGAGCCGAAACTGCCCACTTTTGTGTCATATCCATCCGGCAGGGACATGATAAAGTCATCAATCTGTGCCTCTTTTGCAGCAGCCCGCACTTCTTCCAGAGTAGCGTTACTACCCATGCGGATATTTTCCAACACACTGTCACGGGTGAGGAAAGTCTTTTGAAACACGATGGCTATATTTTTCAGAATGGTATCGTAGTCAAGTTCCTTGACATTTTTGCCGCCAATCAGCACTTCGCCTTCCTGCACATCGTAGAACCGGGAAATAAGTTCAATCACGGTGCTTTTACCGGCACCAGATCGGCCCACAAGAGCCATGCGCTCGCCATCATGGATTTTGAGGTTGACACCATGCAGTACATCGGTTTTACCGTCATAAGAAAATCGGACATTCCGAAGTTCAATATCATGTTTTTGGGGGAAGTCTGTTCCACCCTCATAAATCGGAATATCCAGTATCTCTTTGGTTTTGGTAATCGCGTTCAGTACATTTGCAAAGTTTGTGCCCAATTCCTGTAAAGGCCGAATTTCTGTTAAATACATAGAACCAACATACACAAACAGCAGTAGCGTACTGGCTGCCAGTGAACCTTTCAGAAAAAACATCCCGCCTATCGGAACCATCAGCAACATTCCACATTCAATGATAACGACAAACGCTGCATACGGAGGCCCCATACGCCGGGAAGTCTCATTCCACATGGAGTTTTCCTCCTGGATTGCGTCAGACAATTTTCGGAACGACTTACTCCCCATGTTATAGGCTTTAATCAGTTTCATTCCGCTGATGTATTCAATCATAACGGAGTTCAGTGCAGTAATGGATTGGTTGGCTCGTTCCATCAGGTCATCTGTATTGCGGAACATTATCCCCATTACTACCACGGCCAGAACCAGAGGGACAAGGGAAATCAACGCCAATGGAACATTAACGGTCATCAAATAAATAAAGATGACTACCGGTCCAACCAGATAGCACACAAGGTCGGGAAGATTATGCGCCAGAAATAGCTCCAGCTTTTCAATATCTTCATTCAGAACCGTTTTAATATCTCCTGTGCGCCGTTCATTCAGGGCGCCCAAAGGCGCTCTGGCCATGTGTTCCGCCACCATACAGCGCACTTTGAACAGTGCGCCGTAGGCGCCTTTATGGGCCGCCACGCCGGAACATCCGAACAGGACAAAACGCAGGGTGACAGCAGCGGCAATCATTGCCACAGTCTGCACTACAAGTTCTTTTGTGCAGGCACTGTTAAATGTAGCATCCATCAACCTGTAAATTCCAATATATGGGATAATAATACACAGCCCGCTGCACATGGACAGCAGGATTGCCAGAAACAACCAAAATTTTTGTTCTCCTGCCCAATGCAGCAGCAATGCTACACTGTTTTCTTTTTTCTGCTTCATAGACTACCTCGCCTTTCCATCTGAACGACCTAGGCCGCCCTCTCTGTCCCCTGCGGGGACATTCACCTTGACAGAGAAAAGCTCTCTCAATTTCGGAAGGGCATCCATTGTAACTAATACATCATCGGGTATTTCGCCTTCGTCAAAATGCAAGACACGAGAACAGGTACGGCAGACAAACTCAAAATCATGGGTGACAATGAAAATGACTTTTCCCATATCGGATAATCGCCGGATCAGTCCCGCCACCTGCGTCATACTGTCAAAGTCAAGACCGCTGGTCGGTTCATCAAATACAAGCAAGTCTTTCCCACAAATCATGCTGACAGCTACAGCTACTCGTTGCTTTTGACCGCCGGAAAGCGTGTTTGGATGTTGTTCTCGATATGGGGAAAGCCCCAGTTCTTCCAAAGTTGCATTTACCAGCGTTTGGTCTGGATTTCGGATGCCAAAGGAACATTCTGCCTCCACGCTGTCAGCGAAAAGTTCATAATTCACATCCTGCATAACCATGTAGGAGCGTTTTAGCCTTGCCTTACGCTCAATCGGCTTGCTTTCCCACAAAAATTGTCCATCGCAGTCTTTGTGAAGCCCACAGAGAGCGCGAGAAAATGTAGTCTTTCCGGCTCCATTGTGGCCGACCACGCCAATCACTTCGCCCTTTCCCGCGGATAGGACAATGTCATGCAAAATGGTTTGTTTCTTGTAACGGAGCGTCACATTCCGCAGTTCCAATACAGGGGTAAGCGCAGGCAAGTGGGCTTTTGGCGGGAATACCGCCTGTAGATCAACAGCCCGCAGCCCCATGTGTTCACGCTCATGTTCCGATAGCTGCCGAAATTCTTCCGGGGTATAAATCCCTTTGATTTCTCCTTTTTCCAGATAAACAA
>DXUR01000587.1 GCA_019417795.1 Clostridiales bacterium
AGGTCGGAGGAGCTATCCGTTACTACGACTGGGCAGTTACAAGCCCATGGCCTTTTGGCCGTGGGTTGTTGACTACAGCACATTCAAAGCACAAAAGCAACCCGTTTTCTAGGCAATTATTTTTTATTATTCCAAAATTTCGCACATTTTAAACGATTGAACAAAAAAACGGAACAGATCCGAAAGGACAACAGGGAAGGGGGGCGACCCCGGAACGGAGGAATATCCATGGCACGCTTACTGATGAAAAACGCATCCCACATCGTCACCTGCGACCCCAGCGACACCGTGTACACCGACAGCAATTTGCTGATGGAGGACGGCGTCATCACCTACATCGGCCCGGAGGAACAGCAGGCGGAGGAGGTCATCGACGCCGCCGGTTGCATCGTCTATCCCGGCCTCATCAACACCCATCACCACCTGTACCAGACCTTCAGCCGTAACCTGCCTCAGGTGCAGAATCTGGAGCTGTTCGACTGGCTGAAGGCCCTGTACGAGATCTGGAAGAATCTGGACAGCCGGGTGATCTACCACAGCTCCGTCACCGGCATGGGGGAGCTGATGAAAAACGGCTGCACCACCTGCTTCGACCACCATTACGTTTTCCCGCAGGGGCAGGCGGAGGGGCTGCTGGACGCACAGTTCGCCGCCGCGGAGGATCTGGGCATCCGGATGTACGCCTCCCGTGGCAGCATGGACCTGAGCAAGAAGGACGGTGGCTTGCCGCCGGACAGCGTTGTGCAGACCGTGGACGAGATCCTGCGGGATTGTCAGCGTGCAGTGGAGACCTACCATGATCCGTCCCGATTCTCCATGCGGATGGTGGCGCTGGCACCCTGCTCACCCTTCAGCGTTTCCGAGGAGCTGCTGCGGCAGTCCGCAATTTTGGCCAGAGATCTGGGCGTGCGGCTCCATACCCACCTCTGCGAGACGAAGGACGAGGAGCGCTTCGTCCGGGAGCGGTGCGGGATGCGGCCTCTGGAATACATGGAATCCCTTGGTTGGATCGGCCCGGACGTCTGGTACGCCCATGGCATCCATTTTAACGGGGAGGAGCTGCGCCGTCTGGCGGAGACCGGTACCGGCGTTGCCCATTGTCCCATCTCCAACATGAAGCTCAGCTCCGGCGTGTGCCGGGTGCCGGAAATGCTGGAATTGGGCGTTCCCGTGGGCCTTGCGGTGGACGGCAGCGCCAGCAATGACGGCTCCAATCTGCTGGAGGAGCTGCGGGTGGCCTATCTGCTCCACCGTCTCCAATCCAGTGAAAAGGCTCCCAGCGGCTACGACGTTCTGAAAATCGCCACCGTGGGCAGCGCGAAGATCCTGGGCCGGGACGACATCGGCTCTCTGGAAGTGGGGAAGGCCGGAGACCTGTTCGCTATCGACACCCGGCGTCTGGAGCTGGTGGGGGCGGATCTGGACCCCAAATCCCTGTTGGGGACCGTGGGCTGGAAAGGCCCGGTGGATTACACCGTGGTCAACGGCAAGGTCACGGTCCGCAACGGAAAACTGGTGAATCTGGACGAGGAAAAAGCTGCCCGGGAGGCCGCCGCGCTGGTGCGGGACTACCTGTCTCGCTGAGACCGGCCTGACCCATCCTGCGTTGAAGCCGGGCCGTTTGGCAATTTATCCGAAAAATGAGTGGCATGCCGCACGGATTTTCCGTGCGGCATGTTTGCTGTATCCGGATCATCAGTTCCGCAAGAGCCGCTCCGCTTTTCGGACAGGGGCTGCTTGCGGAGGATTGGCAGGTTATTGGGCCGTCTGCGGCGGTTTTACAGGCGGCGGCGTGGGAGGAAAAAGTTCAAAAAGCGTACTTTGAAACCTTCACAATTATTCAAACTTTACTTTTTTTACCCGGTATGCTTGACTGAATGTAGGCAATATGCCCAATCCGATAGGTGCACCTGCTATTGAACGGCATATGATCCGGACCCCTGGGAAAAACGAATGTCAATCGAATTTCAGGGGAGTTAAGAAAGGAAAAGAGGAAGTTTTGCTATGAAGATGAAACGTTTTTTGAGCCTTCTGCTGGCCGGTACGCTCGCACTGGCCCTCACCGCCTGCGGCGGCAGCGCCAAGACTGATCCGGGCACTTCCGATCAGCCCTCCACTTCAGATGAGAACTGGACCCCCAAGGAAAATGTTACCATGATCGTATCCTATAAAGCGGGTTCCGGAACCGATAACACCGCCCGTGTGCTGGCCGCCTATGCTGAAAAGTACATCGGCAAGCCGGTCATCATTGAAAACCTGGAAGGCGGCTCCGGCTCCATTGGCTGGACGGCCCTCTCTCAGGCGGCCCCGGATGGCTACACGCTGGGCTTCATCAACCTGCCCAACTTTAACGCCACCATCTCCGAGGGTCTGGCAACGTATACCGTGGACAGCTTCGCGCCCATCTGCAACCATGTGACGGAGACCTCCGTGGTTCTGGTGAAGGCGGACTCCCAGTTCAACACGCTGGAGGATCTGGTGAAGTTCGCAAAGGACAACCCCGGCAAGCTGAAGGCTTCCACCAATGGCAACCGGGCATCTAACCACATCGGTGCGCAGGTTCTGGCTACTTCTGCCGGCTTTGAATATACCGACATTCCTTACGGCGGCACCGCCGACCAGCTGCTGGCGCTCCGTCAGGGCGAGGTGGACTTCTCCGTGGCCAAGGTAGCGGACTTTGCTTCTTTCACCTCTGAGGTCAAGGTTCTGGCAGTCTACAATCAGGAGCGTCTGGAGGGCTATCCCGACGTGCCTACCATGGGCGAACTGGGTTACTATGACCAGTGGCTGGGTTCCTCCCGCTGCATTGTGGCGCCTGCCGGCACCCCCGAGAATGTGATCAAGTTCTATGAGGATGCCTTCCAGAAGCTGATGGAGGACGCCGACTATC
>DXUR01000588.1 GCA_019417795.1 Clostridiales bacterium
AGTGCAGGTATTTGAAGTGGTACTCGTTCAGCAGCTTTTTCCGGCGGCCCAGGGTATCCAGATGCTGACGCCAGGCGGAAACGGCGGTGCCGTCTCCCTGAATGCGGACGGAGCGGAGAATGGCATCCCATAGCTTTTCCATAGCCTGATCCTCCGGCAGCTCCGGGAACACGGTAGCGGCCCAGGAGGGAATGGGCACCGAGGCGATGCACCAGGGGAAGCCGTTGCTCATCTGGAGCCGGTCAAAGGTCTTGCGGAGCACGGAACCGGATTTCTGAGACCGGACCAGCCGGTCGGGGTCCACGCCCTTCAAAGTTTCCGGATCGCTGGCGGCAATGGCAAGATAGGCGGCTCCCATTTCCGCATAGCAGGTGAAAAACTTTTCGCGCCACTCCGGCGTGTCATCGAAAACGGAGGCATCCGCCCGGAGGAACTTCTGTCGGCTGAGATAGTCGTCACTCCAGTTCATGATGACCTCCCGGCAGCCTGCGTTATAGGCCGCGTCAGCACACAGCCGGGCGAAGGAGGCGCACTCCACCGGCGATGAAATGATGAGAGTCTGGCCCTTTTGAACATTCAGGCCTACTTCGATCAGTAATTTTGCATATTCCTGCAGTTTTGTATCCATAAAACAGCTTCCTTTCCCGCAGCGAGGCCGCGGCTGAGATTTGACAGACGATTCATGTCTTTGGTGCGTTGACGTTCTGCTCCAGACGGTCCTTCCGCATACTGATGAGCACACCGTTCATCTCCGCACCCAGAATCAATGTGAATGCCGAGAGGTTCAGCCAGATCAGCACCACAATGACGGCGCCGATGGAGCCATAGAGCACAGAGTAGTGGGAGAAGTGGTTGGCATAGTAGGAATAGAGCCAGCTGAACGCCATCCACGCTGCCAGAGAGAACAGAACGCCGGGACAGATATTTTTCAGGGGTTGGATGGTATCCTGGGCCAGGGCGTAGAGCAGGAACAGTGCCAGAAAGCTGACGGCCCCGGCTACGGGGAACCGCAGCGTTACCCACAGCTTCGCCAGAAATTCCGGCAGGTGAAAATGCTCCACGGTGTACCACAGCGCCCGCTCTCCGAAGGTCATCAGAGACAAGGTCAGGGCGATGGTGACAATGAGGGTCACGGTATAGAGCAGCACCTTGATCCATTGAGTGATAAAGCCCTTGGGCGGGCCTAAATGGTAGGCTGTCCGCACGGCGGCCATCAGAGAGTTGGTGGCCCGCATGGGGAAGTAGATGGAAAAGACCAGACCGAATACCATGAGTTGGGGGCTGGGATTGTCGGTGACGTAAGTGAAGTACATCCGGAGCAGGTCCGCCACTTCCTCCGGCAGAAAATCCGAGAGGACGGTCATCATGCCGGTGATGTTCAGATCCAGCAGACCCAGCAGGGCGCTGATGAAAATGAGGAAGGGAAAGATCATGAACAGCAGGTAAAAGGCCAGCGCCGCACTCTGCATGGCCACGTTATGCCGCCCGCAGCGATGGGCCATCAGTATACAGAAGCGGAGAAATCGGTTTTTCGGCAGGGTGTTGTCCCACATAGCAGTGTCTCCCTCCGGGAAGATTTTACTCCCATTTGGCCCAGACGTCCGGGCAGTAGCCCACAGTGGCCTCCTTGCCATTGCGGACGATGGGGGTGTTGAACAGCTCCGGATATTCCAGCAGCTTTTCCTCTTGGGCGTCCGGGGTGATATAGGCCATGTGAAGCTCCTCGTACGCCCGGCATTTTGTATTCACCAGTGCCTCAAAGCCAACTTTCTGCTTGACGGATTGGTACTCCCGGGGGGATAATCCCTTTGAGGGAACGTCGATATACTGATACTTGATGCGGCGCTCCTTGAACCAGCGCTCCGCCTTCTTCGTATCGAAGGATTTGGAGGAGCCGAAAATCTGAATGTTCATAGATAACTTCCTTATTATACAGACTGGAGGGGTATTTTTATGACGGATGCGGTCAGAACATTAAAGGAATGGACCGACGCGGCCCGGAAAATCGTCTTTTTCGGCGGAGCCGGAGTGTCCACGGAGTCCGGGATCCCGGATTTCCGCAGCACCGGCGGATTGTACCATCAGGAGTGGAAATACCCTCCGGAGACTATTTTAAGCCATACGTTTTATAAAAGCAATCCCGAAGAATTTTTCCGCTTTTACCGGGCGAAAATGCTTTGCCCTGACGCAAAGCCCAACGCCGCCCACAAAAAGCTGGCAGAATGGGAGCGGGAGGGGAAGCTGCTGGCAGTGGTGACCCAGAACATCGACGGACTTCATCAGGCCGCTGGCAGCAAACAGGTCTATGAGCTGCACGGCAGCGTACACAGGAATTACTGCGAAAAATGTGGAAAATTCTACGATCTGGATCACATCCTCCACACCACAGGGGTTCCCCGGTGCGATTGCGGCGGCATCATCAAGCCGGACGTGGTGCTCTATGAGGAGGCCCTGAATGACCGGGTCATCGACGGCGCGGTGAACGCTATCGCGCAGGCGGATCTGCTGATCGTGGGCGGCACCTCCCTGAATGTGTGGCCTGCGGCGGGACTTATCAACTATTTCCGTGGGGACCGGCTGGCCCTCATCAACAAATCCCCGGTGGCCAGGGATCTGGCGGCGGGGCTGGTCATTACGGACCCCATCGGCGAGGTTTTGTCCCAGCTTTGAGGCCCTGTTTTCCGGGCGGCTTTGCCGCCCGGAAAATTTTTTTAGAAAAACCGCAAATTCTGGTTGACATTATGGATACGAATGGCTATAATAATCAAGCAGTCTTTTTTAGGCGGTATTTGTTTGCGGCTGTGCTGGAACTGGTAGACAGGCCAGCTTGAGGTGCTGGTGTCGATTCGACGTGTGGGTTCAAGTCCCGTCAGCCGCACCAGTTTT
>DXUR01000589.1 GCA_019417795.1 Clostridiales bacterium
TGTGTATAAGAGACAGCCCCTATTCAGCAGATCGCGGCGATCTCCACCCCGGACCCCCGGATTTTGCAGATCTCTCCGTGGGACGGTTCTGCGCTGAAATCCATCGAAAAGGCCATTCTGAACTCCGATCTGGGCATCAATCCCCAGAATGACGGCCGGAATATCCGTCTGAACTTCCCTCAGCTGACGGAGGAGCGCCGTAAGGAGCTGGTCAAGCAGATCCGCAAGTACGCGGAAAACGGCAAGGTGGCCATCCGCAACATCCGACGGGATGCCATGGAGTCCTTCAAGAAGAAGGAAAAGGCTTCCGAGATCACCGAGGATGATCTGAAGCAGGCAGAAAAGGATCTTCAGAAGCTGACGGATGACAGCAGCAAGAAGATCGACGAGCTGCTGGCCCGCAAGGAAAAGGAACTGATGGAGATTTGATGAGCGAGACACGAAACACGCTGCATACGGCGGGGTGGGCTGCCAGCCCACCTCGCCATATTGCGATTATTATGGACGGCAATGGCCGCTGGGCCACCCAACGGGGGCTGCCACGCACTGCGGGACATAAGGCGGGGGCGGAGACCTTCCGCCGGATCGCCACCTACTGCAAGAACATCGGCGTCAAGTACCTGACGGTCTACGCCTTTTCCACGGAAAACTGGAAGCGCTCGGAGACAGAGGTCTCCGCTATCATGGCGCTTTTGAAGAAGTACCTGCTGGAGGCTGTGGATACCATGGAGCGGGACCATATCCGCCTCCACTTCTTTGGAGACATGACGCCCATCGCACCGGAGCTGCGGGCGTTGGCCCACGAGACGGACGAGATCACGGAGCATTTGTCCAAGGACGATTTTCAAGCCAATGTCTGTCTGAACTACGGCGGCCGGGATGAGATCCTCCGGGCTGTCCGCCGGTTTGCGGCGGAGTGTGCGGAAGGGAAGCGGAAGCCGGAGGACCTGGACGAAACGCTGTTTTCCACCTATCTGGACTCTGCCGGCATTCCGGACCCGGAGCTGATCATCCGCCCCAGCGGGGAGCAGCGGCTGAGCAACTTCCTCCTGTGGCAGTGTGCGTATTCCGAGTTTTATTACACGGATACCCTCTGGCCGGACTTCGATGAGGAGGAGCTGGACAAGGCGATCGCCGCCTACCAGAGCCGGGATCGCCGGTTCGGCGGTGTGAAGAAATAAGCCCTTACAGGTGTTGAAAGGACTGAAATTCTATGTTGCAAAGATGGTTGGTGGTCATCATTGGCCTGCCGCTGCTGCTGGCGGCGCTGCTGCTGTGTCCGGACTGGGTGACGGTGATCGTGGTGTGCGGCATTGCCGCTGCCGCGGCCTATGAGCTGCTGCACACGGCGGGAAAGAAAGTGCCCAAGTGTGTCTACGCGTTTACCATTCTGGCTGCCGTGGCGCAGGAATGGGTCATCTATGACGCGCATACCTGGCAGTTTTATGACAGTTATCAGTCCGTGGGCATGATCCGCATTTTGTGTGTGCCGCTGGCGCTGGTGACGGCCCTGTTTTTCGTTGCCGTCAAGGACTACGGAACGCCCAACGCCATGCCCTTTGCCGATGTTGCCACAGCGATGATGGGCGGCACAGTGTTCCCCATGATGTACAGCGCCATTTTCCTGCTGCGAATGGACGGATTGTACGGCAAGATGTATGTACTGCTGCCATTCTGCGTGGCCTTTCTGGGAGACAGCTTTGCCATGTACGGCGGGATGCTGTTCGGAAAACGGAAAATGGCCCCGGCGGTCAGCCCCCACAAGACGTGGGCGGGTTCTGTCGCCGGATTGATCGGCAGCGCCTTGGGACTGGTACTCTGGGGTGTGGTGGCCCGGATGTGGCTGGGTTACGAGCCGAACTACCTGAATCTGGTCCTGGCCGGTCTGGTGACCAACGCCATCGGGCAATTGGGCGATCTCGCCATGTCCCTCATCAAGCGGGAGGCGGGCGTGAAGGATTACAGTCACATTTTCCTGACCCACGGCGGAATGTTAGACCGGTTCGATTCCACCCTGTTTATCTCTCCGTGGATCTATTTGTTTGTGTGCGCGGGTATGCTTTAAGAGACATAGAGGACATACTATGATGAATACGATCTCAATATTGGGCTCCACCGGCTCCATCGGCCGTCAGACTCTGGATGTGGCGGAACAGCTGGGCCTGCGGGGGGCGGCACTGACCGCCAATTCCAACGTGGAGCGAATGGAGGCACAGTGCCGGAAGTTCCGTCCCCGCCTGGCGGTGATGACGGAGGAAGCAGCCGCAAAGGAACTGGCAGTTCGCTTGCAGGACACGTCTGTAAAGGTGTTGGCTGGTACAGATGCTCTGGTGGACGCCGCCGTGATCCCGGAGGCGGAAACGGTGGTCACCGCCGTGGTTGGCATGGTGGGATTGAAGGCCACGCTGGCCGCCATCCGAGAGAAAAAGCGTATCGCCTTAGCCAACAAGGAAACGCTGGTCTGCGCCGGTGAACTGGTGATGAGTGAGGCGGACCGCTGCGGTGCGGAGATCGTGCCGGTGGACAGCGAGCATTCCGCCATCTTCCAGTGCTTACAGGGCTGCGCCGACCGTCGGGAGATCCGGCGGCTGATCCTGACCTGCTCCGGCGGTCCCTTCCGGGGGATGGGCCGGGACGAGGTGGGACGCATGACTAAGGCCGACGCCCTGCGGCACCCCAACTGGACGATGGGCCCCAAGATCACCGTGGACTGCTCCACGCTGATGAACAAGGGGCTGGAGGTCATCGAGGCCATGCGGCTGTATCGTCTGCCGCTGGCGCAGGTGTCCGTCATGGTGCATCCGCAGAGCATCGTTCACTCCATGGTGGAATTTAAGGACGGAGCCGTTCTCGCCCAGTTGGGTCTGTCTCTTATACACATC
>DXUR01000059.1 GCA_019417795.1 Clostridiales bacterium
TCCCAGTCCGGGGCAATTTCAGCAGCCAGTTCCGGGAGGTCCCGCTCCCGCAGAGCTGCCAGCAGTTTAGACGCCAGCTCTCCCTCCAGCAGAGCGCAGTCCAGGGTGTCCTCGGTCTGGGGAGCAGGAAAACGGACATCCATATCCAGCACGCTCTCACACCAGTCCCAGATGGCCATATAGACCGCACCGGAGCAGTCGCCGTTGGACAGTTCCTGCCGCCGGTTATTTTTTATCAGATAAAAGGACGCAATCTGTGACATGGCAGTTCCTCCCGAATATATTTTCAGTGTTCATTGAGATACCTCGCCAATTTCTTCTCCAGCAGTTCTGTCATATCGTTGCAGAGTCGCTTGACCTTGTCCTGCTCATGGGCGTAGTACCAGATGGTTTCCTCTCCGGGGCGGAGCAGGAGCTGGTCGCCGTCCGCTTCTTTCCAGAACTCGCCCAGCACGCAATACCGCTCTCCGTGGATGGTCAAATTAAATGTTCCAGAGAGTTCAACGATTACGCCTGTGAATACATTGATGCCTGCGGTCAGCAGGAAAAACTCCCGCACCTGGGCCGGGAGCGTGAAGTCCATCACGCTTTCTTGATTCCCGATTTGCTCCTCCGTGGTGGCGGGCTTGATCTCATCAGAGGGGTCCAGCACCTTTGCCAACGCCTTGGAGAACTTGGGGTATCGGCCAAATAGTTCTGGGTGGCTGGCCTTGAATTCCTTTTGCTTTTCCCGCTGCACTCGCTTCTGCTCCTTGCAGAACGCATCCAGCTCCGCCAGATACCGCTCCTGGTAGAGATTGCTGGCCTCAAATGCTGTGCCGCTCTTTTCCAGAATGGCGATGGCTCCCTTTTGGCTGCCAAACACCGGGACCCACTGGAAACCATGCCGGCAGGGCTTTAGCTTCAGAAATTCGCCCCGACTCAGCAGGGTTTCCAGTTCCGGCTCATGCTCGTCCCACCAGTTCCGCCAACTTTCTGGTGTTTCCCGGCCTTCGACCAGGTCCAGGAGCTTTGCTGTCAATGATTCTGTGTTCATAGGTGTCCACGCTCTTTCTCCGCCATCACTTCCACATTACTCGGTAGCACAAAGCTCATTCATTTTTGGAATCAGTATTTTATCCATCCATTGACAAACAACCTCAAAGGCAATGTCAATTTTTTCTTCATTTCCTATATCAAGATATATTTCATTGTCTCTCAAACTGTAAAACAGTGGTTGTGTGTTGGCGTCTGGTTTGGCATAACCATAAGGGTCGTATGGACGGGTGTTGATTATATAGCAAACCTCTATGCTTATGCTATCCTTTGTGTTCCCGCCGAATGAGGAAAACGCAATCATATAGGTGAAATTTTTACTGTGCCTCGTAAGTGTTTTGTCGGATTTTTTATACTTGAATCCTAAATGCCCGTACTTTCCTTGCAACTTGGTTCCAAGCATTTGCATTGCTTCGCTAAAGTTCATTGTGCCCCCTCCATATTCTCATCATAGGTGCTCCTTATGTCTCATGCAAATCCGCATCCCGGTATCTCGGCCCGATAAATACAGAGATATGGACCCCAGCCTGATTCCACTCGCCCGGCAGATAGATCAGGCAAGTGAAACTATCCGCTGTCTGGCTGTTGGACGCTCGGAAATCATACCGTCCCAGTTCCTGCTCATTGGCAGGAATCCGCTCCACCTCATCCAGGCCAATGGCTCCCGCAAACGCCTGAAAGTGATTCCAGATCTGTTCTGTATCAGAGCGGTTCAGCGAAACGCCAGAATGGTAAGAGGGCCCGCTTGCGGTTCGCCTTCTTTTCTTGGAACCATCTGAGCCACAAACAAACACTCGCTTTTTCTCTATAATCCAGTCTGTGTTCTTTAAGGAAGGGATGGCATCCGAGAGGAGAACGGCAAATTCATTCAGGTGTTGCTCCCATAGTGCGATGGCCACTTCTAACGACTGGGGCAAGCTATGTTGATTTGATTTGTTCATGCCTTTCTCCTCCCGTGATGTTACTCAATCCCACCAGAAATACCAGACGGTGGACTGCCACAGGACATCTGCCAAGGAGCCAATGCTTCCATCCTCATTCTGATCCAGATCTGGGCAGAAACCATATTGCTCCACAGCCACCTCCATAGCTCTTTCCTTGGAGATCGGAGTTGGAAGTTCAAACTCCAATTTATCGTGGCTCATGGCGGCAGGGATGGCACCATGTTGCTCGAACCAGTATTTCGCCACTGCCATCAGGTCCGGTGTGTCGGGACACTCATTCCAATTTCCAAAGGGCAGGTAGGCGAAGATCTCCCAGGGGTTCTTTACCGGAATTTTAGCCAGAATGAGCGGATATGTCATTCCGGTATCATCGTTCCAATAGTTTGCGAAGCGGTCGTTGGGTTCTCCGCCCTCCATCTCGCCCAGGACTTCCTCCTCCCAGTCCAGATCATCGTCCTCGGCTTCTTCCTTGCGCTGGCCGGTCAATTCCTCCAAAATCGCCTTTCCGTCCTTAACAGGAGCGGAGAGCATCTTCTTCCGGTACTCCTCTACCGTTTTGAGGTCAAATTCATAGCAGTCCGCATCATGCTCCGGGTCGGCGTTCATTACCAGACATTCCAACAGCGTTTCATCATCCGCCTGGATAAGTACGGGAACAAAGCCCTCCCGTACCCCCAGCCGCTGGGCGTAGCTGTATGCCGACATGATGGGGTCATCATCTGCCATGGATGGGAAATAGGTACACTCGCAGTCCAGATACTCCATGATGGCATGAGCCACTTCGGAAGGCTCCAGCGTGTCCTCGTCGAAGTCCTGTCCCTGCCAGTTTTCAAAGCGTTCCTCAATCACTTGAGCCATGGTCTGATAGTATTTCTCATCAAATGGGATGAATAAGTATGCCTCCTGTTGAAATTCATTGGAGTGGTATCGGGACGGACCAAAATATTTCAGGGCATAGTCATCAATGTCGGCAGGATAGTAGGGACTGTCGCCCTCTCCGTAGTAATAGCCTGCAAAGGCACGGCCTTGCTGATTGAACAGCACAAAGAACAGACAGCCGTCCAGCTCATCCCGGATAAACTCCCGCAGATCCACGCTGGCAGGGTCGGCTTTGACCTGTTTGGCCACTTCGCTGTATTCTTTCAGGAAGTCCTCGCCCATCAGGTCGTGCTCCATGCACCAGCGCAAGTAGATGGCCATGTGGTTATAAGCATTGATGGGGTCAATAGGCAGTTCCTTCTCCTCAATGCTCTCAAGGTGATAGGAAGCGTCGTCCATCTCACCGTCAAAATTATCATTGGAAAGGGTGCCACGGGTGATCGCATTCTGGCGAGTGGGGTTTACAACAAAACTGATCCCCCTCATCTTGTTCAGCAGAGCGTCTACATCATGTTCCAGTTTATAGTCCAACTCGTCCTCATAAAGCGGAATGACCTGATAGAAGTTGACCTCCTCGCCGCCCGGCAGGGTGCAGACCTCGCCGCCCTCCTCTGTACTTTGGGGGCCGGTGAGAATGGCGGCACACAGCTTCGTATTTTCCGCAAAGTTCTCCTTGTTATCCATGGTATGTCCAAAGCCCAGCCAGGTATCGCTGGCAATGGGAAGGCGGGCCAAGGATTTCAGCAGGCGGATGGGCCAGTACCACTTTTCGTCTTTCATGGACTCCTGATCCAGCTTCCAGTCCGCAGGCAGGGCAATGGCCAGCTCCGCCCGCTCCAGCTTATATTCCGCCAGTTCCTCCGGCACATTCATCCGGTGAGCGCCCATGCCCATGGTGACCAGGGTGCAGTAGTCCCGCTCCTCAGAGGGCGGCACCACGCAGATGTCCACATGGATGTCGGGAGAAACCAGCTCATGGAACACATTCTCGAACTTGCCGAAATACTGCTCAATGTGCCCCTCGACGGCTTCCATCTCATCCTCGGTGTAGACTTCGGGATTACTGAATTCTTCCTCATCCTGCGTGTCATCATTGTCTGAGTGGTCGCAGCTGTCATCCTCCGGATCTCCCTTTATAGGCTCGTAACCGATCTTCAGGGTCATCTGTTCTTCTGGCAGAGAGATGCCGGGGCTGCGGGTGATGGTGTGCTTATCGTCCGCAGAAAAACCGATGGTCTCGCCGTCTTGCAGCGTCACATCACACGCCAGCACATAGGAGGCAAGGCTGGCCAAAAAGTCCCGCAGTTCCTCCGGCTCAGCGTCGGTGTTCAACACCTCCATTTCCTCCTTGCCAAACACATCCATGCCGTAGGTGTAGCCGTTTAGGCCCCCCTCGCTCCGGTACAGGCCGAACCAAACCCAGTTGAAGATGGGCAGTTCGTCCTTTTTGAGCATATCGGCAAGGCCCTCATAGAAACGAGGCTCAAATACCACGCCGCTGGTGTAGACACCGGTGGCGTATTTCTGCTTGCAGCACACTGCCATCGCCTTGGTGAACAGCTTACCTCGTTCCAGCAGTTTTTCCTCCTCGCCCAATACAGCCACCACGATATGGGCCTTGTGCGCTTTGGCCACCTCTACGGCCTCTGGCCACATATAGTTGTTTTCGGCGTTGATCTCCGCTTCATTGTCCGGGATGTGACCGTGGAAGAGTGTCACGATCAGCATCATGCCGCCGACCCGCATTACCACAGCGTCATCGCTGTTCTCATCATCTTCGTCGCCCTCATCCGGCTCCTCATCTACGATGCCCCATTCTTCCCGTAGATTCCGGATCAACTGCTCCTTGTCCCATTCCGCTTTGGAGAGGAGCACAGACCCGGCAAAGGAGCCCTTACGGTCAGTTTTCTCCTCGTCGGCGTCATCCTCAAGATCCTCTACATCTTCATCCGGATCATAGAGGGATTCATGCTCCAGTCCGCGGACAAATTCCTCAAAGCTGTCTGCCAGATGGGTAATCTTGTAGTCGTTTTCCTGATCCACATGGACTACCGCAGGCTCTCCCTGGGGACCGCAAGCTCGGTAGTCCAGGAAAATCATATCGTGTCCGGCGCTGGGACAGTCGCAGATGGCCACTCCGATGGCAGGATACTCCCACTCATCGATCATAAACTGGCTGCCCAGCTCTCCGCAGAGGGAGCAGCTCTTTTCTCGTCCGATGCCGAAAATGCCGGTGATGGCCACATGGTCATCTGCCCAGCAGGTAGGTTCATCGCAGGGATAGCAGGTGTTCACCGGAATGCCGCCGTTGTGCTGCTTCATCAGCCAGATGTAGGCGGCGGGCAGCTTGTAGCCCAGTTCCTCCTCCACGCTGGCGATCAGCTCATCGGAAGGCGGATCACTGACATATTCTTTCAGTGCATACCAATTATCATCCCAGAAGTTGGTGAGGTCGAAGCCCTCAAATGGGGTATCACCGGGCACGAATTTGGCCTTCTTCTTCCGGCTGCGCTGGCGTTTCCGGATCTCCGCCTTACACTCCCGAATTACCGCCGGAGCATTTTCATCCTCCGGGTCCAGCTCCGCCCACCGCTGGGCGTAGGGAATGGCCTTTTCCTCCTGGCCGTAGAGATACTGATAGCCATAGGCCATCCGCATATTCCACTCCGCCTTGTCCTGGCCTTCCTCCCGGACGGACTCCAGCACCTCAATGGCCCTCAGAAGGGCTTTGTCTCCCTTGGATTTCAAAGTACCTTCGTCATGGTCCCCGATGATGGCGTAGTTCTCCAGTGCACGGGCCAGGGCGTAGGCGGTGCGGTAGTTCCTCCAGTTCTCCGGGATGGCATTCAGTGCCTGGATACAGCGGGTGTACTCGTCTTCGGCGTTCCACTGCTCCAGCTGAGCGAAGAATGCTTCGGCGTTCTGTTGGGTGTAAGGAATATAGTCCATGCCCGTCAGCGTTTCGTCCAACTCGTCATCCTGATTCTCAGTTTCTGTCCCATCATCTTGTTGCTTTAGGGATACAGAACCGGCTTCACGGCGGAAGGTGTGGAAGATGGCCCATGGGATGTCCGTGCCTTCAAAGAACTCTTTCGCCATGTTCAGCGCCTCTTGGATGTCCCAGGCGATGAAGTCCACATAGCCACAGTAGAGGCCGGTAGCCCCGCCGGTGAGAGTGAGCACTTCCGAACCATCCCCGCCGGTGAGCACTTCCTCCAGTTTGTCCCGGAAGTCGAAAATTTTCTGACTGCCTTCCTCCTCCCGCAGGGTATCCAGGGGATAGCAGAAGAAGCCCGCCACCGCGCCGTCGGCATGGAGATCGTCCATAAAATCATTGTCGGCATTCAGATAGCCGTTGATGAGCGGCACACAGCAGGTGGAACCGGCCATTACATCCAGCCGCCAATCGGCGTCCGGGTCCTGTTTGGGTTCCATTTTGTAACCAAGGTAGCTCTCCAGATAGGCTTCCGGGTCGGTGGAGAGCTCCAGGCCCTGCTCCCGCAGTTTGTCGGGCAGCTGGGACAGGAGGAAGGACGGCTCTGCCTTGGGTTCCTCCAGCACATCAAAGCTGTCTATGTATCTCATGTGGGGGATCTCGCCCAGCACTTGGTCGGTGAAGGTGGTGAGCATCCACCAGGCCCGGCCTTCTTCCTCCCGGAGCATAGGCAGCAGCTTTTCACAGTAGGCGGAGATGGCGAAGCTGTTTTCACCCTGCTCCTCCAGCCAGATCTGCACATCATCCCCGGAAATCTCCCAGCCATCATTGGTTCGCAGACCGATGTTTTGAAAAGGTTGACGGCCCACCAGGATGTTCCAGTGCTCCAGCACCTCCTTGGGAGCGTGCTTCTGGAAGTAGACCAGCTCAAACAGCTTGACCTTGTCACCCTCCGGAGTGAGGATCAGCTCGTACTTCTCGCCGTTGAAGCCCATTTCAAAGGAGATTTCATCAAAGACCAGATTCAGGGTTTCCTCCATTTGGGCCACGATCTCCGCACCGCGGGTGTGATCTTTGTCCTCATCCATCATCTGGCGCAGCTCTGCTTCCATCTCGGCAAAGGTTTCCCACCAGTTCTCTGTCCGTTCCCGGAAGCACTCCCAGAACTGCGGCAGAGAAATACCCTTTTTGCACGAGTCAATTAGTTCCTCCATGTCCTGTCGGGTGTTGAGCTTAGGATCATCACCGGGATGCAGTTCCAGAGCTTTTTCAAAATGCCGCAGAGCGCGGCCCTCCTGATCCAGATAATAATAGGCATACCCCATACGGAAATTCCAGGAATAAGTATCTCCCAGTTCCTCCTCATGGGACTGCATCAGTTCCAGTGCCTGGTGAAGCAGCTTCCTTCCCTCCGGCTCGCTGGAGTCCGCCAGATTGTTGTAGGCGCGGGCCAGCTCCATATCCATTTCCGGGGTACGCTCCTCGGCAGAGATTGCCTCCAGTGCGTCAACGATTTTCTGGTGTTTGTCCTCCTCATGCCACTTCTGGCACTGCTTCAAAATATCCATATCAGGGTCCTCCTCGTCCTCATCTGGTTTCCAGTCTTTGATCTGCTGGAACACGCCATTTTCATCCCGCTCAAAGGCGCAGGGAGCGGGGGTGTTCAGCAGAGGAATGATGTAGGGATCGTCGTTGCAGATCGTATTCAGCTTGTAGATCCCGGCGTTGTTAGGGTCGTCCATGTACTCCTCGCTCTCATCACCGGCGGTGAAGCGCCAGCCGCTGTCCCAGCCGCCGTCCGGCTTCTCCCGGTAACAGTAGCCAACCTTGTAGCCCTCCACCGTGATACGGTTGGTGGCAATGCAGCCATCGGCACCCTTCCAGTCAGGGAGCAGAGATTTCACATCCTCCGCTTTCACATGGTAGTCCCGGTTGCGGCCAGCGGCCTCGTACAGTTCCTTCCGCAGCGCCTCCACATCCCGAGCCATCTCCTGGATCTCCTCGTTGTCCATCATCTCACTGAGGTCATATTCCAGCGGATTCTGGGCAAAATCCGCCAGGGACTTGTTCATGGCGTCGTGTTCCTCTGGCGTGGCGGTGATGCGAATGCGGCGGAAAGGGGTGTTGTACTCATCCAGATCCTGAAGGTTCACACTGCCGCTAATGCTGCACTCCAGCAGGATGGCGGCCAGATCGGTGACCACATCAATAGCGAAGTGGAAGTCCATCTCCACGCCATCGGAGTGTGTAAACTCCAGATACTCCACGGTCTGGCGGAAGTCCCAGTTTTGTTTGTCCAGCCCAATCTTGGCAAATATCTCGCTGAGGGGGATCTCCTCTTTCTTCTGGTCTTCCAAAAATGCCACAAGGTTCAGACTGTCATCGGAACCGCCAATAAAGTTGCCCCAGTATTTTTTGATATACATTTGTCGTGCCTCCTGTTCTGAATCCAGTCGATCAATGAGCTGATTCAAGTGTTCCAACCACGCAGGAGCGATCTCACCGCTGTCCTCGTTCTTCCAAAGATCCACAATCTCACGGATGCCGTCCTCGTCCGGCACCTCGTTTTTGATGTCGGTGAGCTGCCGCAGCAGGAAAGCAAGGGCTTCTTTGGATGCTGTGAAACCGGTGACTTTATCCCATATAGCTTCTTCATGATCGTAGTCCAGTTTGCTGTTATCCTTCCATTGGAAATACAGCTCCGCCAGAGCCATCGCAGTATTGTCAAAGAGGAAGTCGATTTGTGAGAAGTCAGCTCCCAGCATGACTTCCTCTTTCATCAGTTCGATCATCTCGCCCAGATCCATTACCGGATGCTCCGGTACATATTCATTTTTGAGGATGTCCAGTACATCCAGTCCTTCGTCACGCTCTAATGCTTTTATGCCCCATGCTCCCATGTCGGCACCTCTCTTTCTTTATTTTGTATCAAGCTTCTATTGTCAATCATAGTTCTCCAACCGAATGATAGGCCGATAAAAGTCATAATCTCCGTTTAGTTCATTGTCCTCCTGCACTTCCGGCTTACAGTGGGGCGAACAGGGTAGGAAACCGAGAAATGGACCCAGCCCGCCGCAGATATTGCACCCGCCGTCACCACCGCAGGTGGTAAGCCTATCAGCCTGCACCACTTCCCGCATATAGGGATCGTAGGCGATGGACAGGCCGAAGAAATTGGGTTCCTCCATGTCGTAGGACCTGTTCTCGTCCTCATCCATGTCCTCAAACCAGCGCAGGCGCATGGAGTAGTCCAGCCCATCTCCCCAGGGGAACAAGGTTTGGCAACCACCGCCGCACAGGTAGGCCCACTCATCTGCTGTGGGCAGCGAAAGCCCCTGCTTTTCCAGCCCGGTAAGAAGTTCATCGTAGTCTGTGCGGTTATAGATCCAGGTCTGAAATCCATCTTCCGTCCGTTCTATGCGGGCCGACTGGTGCAAGGTAAGACTGCTGCTGTCACTCCAGGCAAAGTCACGGAACTCCTTCAGCCAGTCAGGGTGGGCGGTCAGCCTGGGATCGTCCATCTTGACTGACTCCCAGCAGAGTTCCTCCAACTCCCGGCCCACCAGCATGGGGCCAATGGCCGCTTGCCGGACGGGAGCCATGCTTTCCCGGATCATCTCCTCCGGGTTCTGCGGTTCCATTTCCCATTCCCGGAACAGATACTCCAATTCCTCCCGGCTCTCCTGATTCAATCCCACGGCAAACTGCTCCCAGCCCAGGGTGACGGTATCGCCGGGAACAAAGACAAACTTCCGGCCATCTTTTTCGAATATGCCGGTGGTGCTGCTCTGGCCCCAGCGGTCAAAAGTATGTAGATCAAGAAAGGTCATATTATAACGAGCAGCCAGGCTTTCCATCAGTGTCTGCTTCTCGGTGGTGTCCATTTGATTGAATTGGGGACGGGACAGTTTTTCGTTCATAGCAAGTCCTCCTACAGCCTATCCAGATTCTCCTGCAAATCGCCCTGCATCAAGTGCTGGGCAATGGCTTGGTTCAGTGCCTTATGGGGGTGATAGGCTGCCTGCTCTACATCGTGCAGGCACTCCTCCATCAATGCCTCCGGAGAAATGCCTTCCCGTTTGCCATAAAGATGGCCGAAGGCATAGCACACGGACTTGAGAAAGCCGAAAATATAGTCGTGATTTCCACGCATACTGGGCAGGTCGTTGAACGAGCCCATACCTCCGTATGCCCGAAGGTGGTGGGAAACCTCCCGCCGCTGGGTCCAGTCCTCAATATCCCGCTCCAGCCAGTCGATCCAGTTTTTGAATTCCGGGTGGTCTGTCTGTAAAATCGACCGCAGACAGATCAGAGCCTCAGTATAAATATCAGACTGTTTCATTGGCCATCGCTCCCCCAAATACCTCCATAGAGCACACCATCTTTTCCAAGGAACAACATCCGGCTGCGAAGCAGGCTGCACTGCTCCACAGCGACCTTGTTTCCGTCACAGGTGGGAATAGCCTCCTGTTTTTTCCCAAGGTGATCACCATGAGCGGTAAGGAAGTAAAATTTATCCCGTTGCTGGTATCCGCCTTGAAACAGGAAGGTATTGCCGGACGGGGCAACAGAAAAAGCTCCGCTTCCTTCGATTGGCAGTTCAAATACAAAGTCCTCTTTGAAGTTCGTCCGCACCAGCCGGAATTCATCGTAATAATAAAACCACAGGTTTTCTTCTTCGTCCAGGCTGATGGCGTAGCAGTCATAGATGGAATAGTTCTCATTCTTCCAGAGAGGAGTTCCCTCCGATGTCCATGCAATCAGGCCGCAAGCACCCAGAGGTTCATCCCAACCGTAATTACCAAATACACCTTCGTCAAAGTAGCTGGTAATGATGGTGCCATCTTTTTTTACCACACAGTCTTGAATGCCATCCCCCAGGCAGAAACGGGACAGCACAGCTCCGTCCCGGCTGACGATCCAGGCGTTCTGGTCGGGGCCGTTTTCCCGATAGGCGCATCTTGCCCCCAGCAGGAGGAAGTGATCACCTGCGGGCCGCAAATAATGAAACTGGAACTTCAAGAGGCCAAGAGGAAACAGCGTCGTTTCCAGCACCCGCTGTTCCGCCCAATCCAGCTGGATTTCCACTGCGGTATAGGTGGAAGGAGTGCTGAGCCAGTCCTTACCCTGTGTTTCGGACGGCTGTTCCATGAGAAGATAGACTTTTCCATCCCTTGCCGTGAAAAAGTCTGTCACTTCTGTGCCCTCCAGATGTTTTTCCCGGCGCAGCTGGTCCAGGTCAATGATGGAGAACAACGGCAGATTTTTGGCTTTTATAGGTTTGTTCATAGTGTCTCCTCCTGGCTACTTTAACGCTCCATCATAGGTGTGGCTTTCCCAGGCGGCCTCAAATTCCGCCTGCTCTATGACGCAGGCGTGGAACTCCTCACCCCAGACATGGGCGTTCAATTCCTCCACGGTGGGGATCGGCGTGATCTCGATGGCGCCGTCGTAAAGGTCAGGGATATTGCGGGTGCGGCCATCTGCAAAGATGTCAATGGAGTGGAGGGCCAGCCGCTCATTTTCTGTATCCACTTCATAGAGGATCACCGACGGTTCTCCCTCCGGTGCGTCCTCCCAAAAGAGCTTGATGTACTCGATCTTGCCAAGATAAGTCCGCATCGCTTTTTCATCGGCACAGGCTGCTCGGATCATTTTGGCCAACATCATCAAATCGTCGATGTATTGGGAGTACACGCAGAACACATCTTCGTCGGAGTCGAAGTGAAACAGACCCACGCCGCTGTTATTTTCCTCAAACTCCCGGATCACGCCCCGGACAAGCCGCTCCCAATCCTCGCTGCTGCCGGTCAGTCCCAGCCGGCAGAATTCTTCTGCCCGAAACCCATCGCTGATTTTCAGCAGAAGGGAGATTGCATAGGGGTGGTGGGGAATGAGAAAGAATGGCGCGATCTGCTCCAGCTTCACCCAAATTTTGAAGGGCGGGCGCGGGTCAGGTATCCAGGGCAAGATTTCCCATTCGTCCT
>DXUR01000590.1 GCA_019417795.1 Clostridiales bacterium
CAGACTTGGAGAGATTTACCTGTTCTTCAAGCTGCTCCAGCGTCAGCCCACGCTCCACACGCAGGTCTTTTAGTCGTTCTTGTATGGATAATTCCATGCGCTCCCTCCTTGTCTGCCCAATAAATGGGAAGCTATCGCTTACATCATATAAAGAAAAATTATATTAAATTCTCAATAACTGTTTCCGTCATTTTCAGTGCTTCGGTAATGTTCGGAGCGACATAATAGATAAAATCCGGGTCATGCACATAACAAATAATTTGACCGATTTCACCTTTCTCGCTTGGGTTATAGTCCAACATCAGATAAAGAGAACCGGCATACTCAGCAAAGGGAAACCAACGCTCACAAAACAGATATGGCTTTATGCGTTCGTCTAATTGTTGCAGTTGTTTTTCACCAATTACATTTGGAAACTCTGTCATTTTACAGTTTTTATTTTGAAAAAGAGATTTTAACTTGATTATTTCTTTTAGTGACAGTAGGCGATACCCGCGATAAAATCCCTCCTGCGGCCAAATTAAGCTCATATAGCCGCTGCCGTTTTTGTATGAATATACGATTTTAAAATCCTCTGGCAATCTTATTTGAAATTGATTTTCAAAGGCGCTTAATTCTTCTTTTGTAGCACCTTGAATTTTAAGATACTCGTCAATATCTTCCTGTTCTACTTCCTCATCATTTAGTGCTTCAGCATTTTCAAGGAGAAGCTGCTCATTTCTCTTGACAAGTTCCACTATGCTATCCATTTTGAACACCTCACAACTTCCGATTTATCGTCTTGTATTTATTATTTTACCACAATTCCGAGAGCGTGGAAATAAAGAGTTTTCCGGGCTGATTTCCGACCTTATGGATATACGGGGCGGGCGGTCTTTTAGGTGTAGACTTAGGGTAGTTCATCGATGAGCTGCACCTTGAAAAATGAATGACCGTCCGAAAAGGAATACCCCGGCAGGGGAAGCACCGCAATGAGCCACTTCGGGACAAAATGTCCCGAAGCTGCGGGGAGCGTGCCAACGCCGGAAATTCTTTCGGGGAGAACGGCAACAAAGAAACGGAGGACACATGAGAGAGAAACCATATAAACGACTGCCGCCCATAGAGCGCAGACAGGACGGTTCCCTTTACCGCATGACACCGGCACAGAGGAAACAGGCAAACGCCCTGATCCGCCGGGAGTGCTGTAACTATGAGGACGGGAACTGTATGCTCCTTGACGAGGGGGACACCCACACCTGCCCCCAGACCATTTCTTTCTCGGTCTGCTGTAAGTGGTTCCGCTGGTCGGTCTTGCCGCAAATCGGGACGCTGGAAGCGGAGATTTTCCGGGATAAGGAGCTAAAACGCTGTGCGGTCTGCGGCAGAGTGTTCGTCCCAAAGTCAAACCGGGCGAAATACTGCCCCGACTGTGCCGCCAGAGTTCACAGGCGGCAGAAAACAGAAAGTGAACGGAAAAGGAGGTCTTGTGTGGACAGTTAGGGGCTGAAAAGTCCTCGATTTACAAGGCTTTGCAAGCACAGAACAGGGGCAGGCAATAGAAACTACCGTCTGCCCCAGAAAACGGGCTTCTAACCGTCCACAAAACACGATATGACAAACACCATTTATATCCATCAGCCGGAAAAGGCGGTCAGCTTTACCCGGCTTCCGAATTTCCTTTTTGAAGCCCCCACATTCACACCCCTGTCCAACGAAGCAAAGGTACTGTATGCCTTTATCCTGCGCCGGACAGACCTATCCCGGAAAAATGGCTGGGCAGATGAATATGGGCGGATTTACCTTTATTATCCCATCAACGAGGTAGTGGAGCTGCTCCACTGTGGGCGACAGAAAGCGGTCAATACCCTGCGGGAGCTGCAATATGCCGGACTGGTGGAGATCCAGAAGCAGGGCTGTGGAAAACCCAACCGCATTTACCCAAAATCCTATGAAGCGGTTCCAAACACCGACTTCAAGAAATCCCATTCTGGTACGCCGGAGGGCTGAAAACCGCACTCGATGAGTACGATAATCAATCCTCTTGAAGTACGAAAACCAGACGGTATATAGAAATACAGAGATAAAAACGATTTTATTTATATCTTATCCATTCCCTTCCTATCTGAGATATTTTCTGTGGGATTTTCCTGTGGAAAAGTCCCGGAAAGGAACGGAATGGGGAAAGGAGTTTCATGGCACAACACGCAATTTTGCGATTTGAAAAACACAAGGGCAATCCGGCAAGACCGCTGGAAGCCCATCACGAACGGCAAAAGGAACAGTACGCCAGCAATCCCGACATTGACACCAGCCGGAGCAAGTACAATTTCTACATCGTCAAGCCGGAGGGACGCTATTACCACTTCATTCAAAGCCGCATTGAACAGGCTGGCTGCCGTACCCGTAAGGACAGCACCCGGTTTGTGGATACGCTGATTACCGCCAGCCCGGAGTTTTTCAAGAAGAAGTCCCCAAAGGAGATACAGGAATTTTTCCAGAGGGCGGCTGATTTCTTAATCGGGCGGGTAGGGAAAGAAAATATCGTGTCGGCGGTGGTACACATGGACGAGAAAACGCCCCACCTGCATTTGGTCTTTGTCCCGCTGACAGAGGACAACCGCCTGTGTGCAAAGGAGATTATCGGGAACAGAGCCAACCTTACAAAGTGGCAGGACGATTTTCACGCCTACATGGTGGAGAAGTACCCGGCTTTGGAGCGTGGGGAGAGTGCCAGCAAAACAGGCCGGAAGCATATCCCCACTCGGCTGTTCAAACAGGCGGTCAATCTCTCCAAACAGGCAAGAGCCATTGAAACCACGCTGGACGGCATTAACCCGCTGAATGCCGGAAAGAAGAAAGAGGAAGCCCTCTCCCTGCTGAAAAAGTGGTTTCCGC
>DXUR01000591.1 GCA_019417795.1 Clostridiales bacterium
TTCCCCGTGTTGAGGAACTGTTTGAGGCCCGGAAGCCCAAGCGAATGGCCACGCTGGCTGAGATTGGCGGCAAGGTTCGCTTCGAGGAAGCCGCCAAGGGCAGCCTGATGAACCTGATCATCACGGCTGACGACGGCGATACCCGCACCTACGCGGTGCCTCACACCGGCTTGCAGGTGAAGGATGGCGACGTCATTGAAAAGGGCACCCAGCTGACCTACGGCGCACTGAATCCCCACGAGGTCCTGCGGATCCGCGGCAACGACGCTGTTTACAACTACCTCATTCAGGAAGTTCTGCGCGTGTACCGTCAGCAGGGCGTTGACATCAACGATAAGCACATTGAGGTTATCGTCCGTCAGATGATGCGTAAGGTGCGCATTGAGGATGCCGGCGATACCAAGCTGCTGGACGGCTCCATGACCAACGTTCTGAAGTTCGAGGCCGCCAACGAGGAGATCGACCGCCGCAACGCGGCCGGTGAGACCAACGAGATGGGCGAGCCTCTGCGGAAGGCACAGGCCACGCAGCTGCTGATGGGTATCACCAAGGCCTCTCTGGCCACCGATTCCTTCCTGTCCGCCGCATCCTTCCAGGAAACCACCAAGGTTCTGACGGAGGCTGCCATCATGGGCAAGAAGGACCACCTGGTGGGTCTGAAGGAGAATGTCCTGATCGGTAAGCTGATCCCTGCCGGCACCGGCCTGCAGGCGTACCGTACTTTTGCCGAGGAGCTGGTTCCCGCTGAGACTGTTCAGGAAAAGGAAGCCACTCTGGAGGAGATCTGATCTCCCGGCATACCTTATAATATGTTATCTGCGAGGCGGCCGGATGGCCGCCTCGCAGTCATTATTCTCATACCTGCTATCAGCAGAATTGCCGGAGTTCCGGAAAAATGACGGAAAAATCGGGGATATAAAAGGCAAAGTTGAAAAAACTGGAAAAAATTCGTGGATTTTCGGAAACTACTTGACGATTTTCAACGTCCATGCTATAATTTCAAACTGCGCGGACTATATTCCGCGGAATTTTCCATGCGTTTCAGGAGGATGCCCCCGTGTTGACAGAGCTTGCTTCCCGGGAAAAGGTGATTGGCGTGAAACAGTCCGCCAGAGCGATCCGGGATGGACGGGCCCAGCGGGTATTTCTGGCCTGCGACGCGGACGAGCTTGTTCTGGAACCTATCCGCAGCGCCTGCGGCAGTCTTCCTGTGGAGGAAGGCTACACCATGGCCCAGCTGGGCCGTGCCTGCGGGATCGCGGTGGGAGCCGCCGTTGTAACGGTTTTGAACTAATTTGGTTTTTTCGGAATAGTTTCTGACTGTTCCGCAAAAAATAAAGGCTGTCGTTTTCGATTGGCCGCATTTTCAAAGAAAGGAGAACTATTCCATGCCTACTTTTAACCAGCTGGTCCGCAAAGGCAGAGAGCAGGTGACCTACAAGTCCACTTCTCCCGCCCTGCAGTATGGTCTGAACACTCTGAAGACCAAGACCACCGATCTCCCTTCTCCCCAGAAGAGAGGCGTCTGCACCGCCGTGAGAACCGCGACCCCCAAGAAGCCCAACTCCGCGCTTCGTAAGATCGCCCGTGTGCGCCTGACCAACGGCTACGAGGTCACCGCTTACATCCCCGGCGTCGGTCACTCCCTGCAGGAGCACTCCGTCGTGATGATCCGCGGCGGCCGTGTCAAGGACCTCCCCGGCGTCCGTTACCACATTATCCGTGGTACTCTGGATACCCAGGGTGTTCAGGGCCGTATGCAGGCACGTTCCAAGTACGGTGCCAAGCGTCCCAAGCAGAAGTAAGATTCTGCCACTGAATTGAGCTTTGCCGAAAAGGTTTATATATATGACACCTCTTTGGCAGGCCGTACAGCGGCTAATGTTCCGCCGCTGAGTACCTATGATTTCTATTCTATAAGAAGGAGGGAAGCAAAGTGCCCAGAAGAGGTAATGTTCCCAAGAGAGAAGTTCTGCCCGATCCTATGTACGGCAGCGTTCTGGTGACCAAGCTGGTCAACAGTGTGATGCTGGACGGCAAGAAGGGCGTAGCTCAGAAGGTTGTTTACGCTGCCTTCGACCAGATCAAGGAAAAGACGGAGAAGGACCCCGTTGAGGTTTTCCAGCAGGCGCTGGAGAACGTCATGCCCAGCCTGGAGGTTAAGGCTCGCCGTGTCGGCGGCGCCAACTATCAGGTGCCCATGGAGGTTCGTCCCGCCCGTCGTCAGACTCTGGCCCTGCGCTGGCTGACGGCCTATTCCCGCTCCCGCAGCGAGCGCACCATGGCCGAGCGTCTGGCCGGTGAGCTGATGGATGCCGCCAACAACACTGGTGCGTCTGTCAAGAAGCGTGAAGAGATGCACAAGCAGGCTGAGGCCAACAAGGCGTTCGCGCACTTCCGTTGGTAAGGCAAGGAGTAAGATCGTATGCCGAGAAAAACACCGCTTAAAGACGTCCGTAATATCGGTATCATGGCGCACATCGATGCCGGTAAGACCACCACGACCGAGCGTATTCTGTACTACACCGGCGTGAACTACAAGATCGGTGAGACCCATGACGGTACCGCCACCATGGACTGGATGGCACAGGAGCAGGAGCGTGGTATCACCATCACCTCCGCTGCTACCACCTGCTTCTGGAAGGGTTCCAAGAATCAGTTCCCTTCCACCCGTATCAACATCATCGACACCCCGGGCCACGTGGACTTCACCGTTGAGGTCCAGCGTTCCCTGCGCGTGCTGGACGGCTCTGTGACCGTTCTGTGCGCCAAGGGCGGTGTTGAGCCCCAGTCCGAGACCGTGTGGCGTCAGGCTGACGAGTACAAGGTCCCCCGCATGATCTACGTCAACAAGATGGACATCATGGGCGCGGACT
>DXUR01000592.1 GCA_019417795.1 Clostridiales bacterium
TCAGAAAGGAGGCCCCATGAAAAAGCGCGTCATTCTGATTCTCTGCGTGCTTGCGGTTCTGCTGACAGCCGTCATCTGTCTGCCCTTTGCCCGGAAGATCGATACCACCGTCACTGCCACGGAATACCGGTTCAATGATCCGGCATACGCTGTGGAGCACACGGTCGTAATCCACGGTCACGACACCCGAAACCTGCTGGGATACGGCGTTTTTGAGGGCACCTTTGCCGTCAGCGGCTTTGAAAGCGGTCAGGAGGGGTGGACGTTCCGTGTCTCCTTTTCCGACAAGAAGTCCCTCGGCACCGCATTCAGCCAGCGTCCAAGTGGGGAAGCCTGCACCCGGGACCTCTTTCACCTGCGGGCTGACCGGGACTGGTCAGACTTTGCGGGGCTGATCATGGAGGTCTCCGACACGGCGGACCATTCCTCCACCGGAACCTTTAACCCTGACACGGGACGGTTCCTGGTCAGCGGTCCCGCCGACCGGGAGGCCGCCGTCGCTAAAGCGGCGGCGCTGTTCCGAAAGGACCCCTACTGGTACGGCGTGTTTCAAGGGCAACCCGACTGATATAACCGAGGCCGGACGCGTGTGCGTCCGGCCTCGGCTTCTGTATATTCAGTTGCTTCTGGAGCATTTCTCCGCGTCGATGGCCAGCACCAGCATCAGCGCCCGGAGGGCGTCGGCGGGGTTTACCACGTCGATGACATAGGTATCCGTCCAGTGGAACAGCTCCTTGGTGACGGTGGCCACCAGCGCCCCGCAAGGCTCCGTTACCTGATAGTCCCATTCCATGAAGCTGCCCTGGACTTGCCAGCCGTTGCAGTCAATGTCGAATTTCGGGGCGAAAAAGGTAAACGCCTTTTGGATACTGCCGATATACTGGTCATGTTCGTACAGCTCGAACTTCGGCAGGAAGGTCAGCACCTTCTGCTGCACCGTGCCGATGTGGTTCCCGGCGGCGTCAAGGATGTGGAGGCAATGGCCCCAGGAGAGCTTGCCCTCTACGGTGTAGACCGTCTCCCCCGCCTCGTTATAAATGTCATAGCTGTCGAACCATGAGAAAAACCGCTGCTTGAAAAGTAGCTTCATAGGCCCTCCCTGTCAAAAGACAATGCCGCCGTCACGGTCGTGGTGAAAATCTCTGGAAAAATAGGCGGTCATGGCCTTCACCAAATAGTCCGTATCCGTCGCACCCGCTGTCTCGCAAACGCTGTGCATGGCCAGCTGAGGCAGGCCGATGTCCACGGTGGGGACGGAGAGATGGGCTGTGGAGATATTGCCCAGAGTGGAGCCGCCGGGGAGATCCGCCCGGTTGCTGTATCGCTGTACCGGCACCCCCGCCTCCTGACAGATAGCCTGAAACACCGCCCCGGATACGGCGTCCGTGGTGTAGCGCTGGTTGGCGTTGTACTTGATGACGATGCCGCCGCCCAGCACCGGGAACTCCCCCTTGTCGGCGTACTCCGGGTGGGCGGGGTGGATGGCGTGGGCGTTATCCGCCGACACCATGAAGCTGTTGGCGACGGCCGCCTTCCACGCTTCGCTGTCAAGGCCGCAGCCGTGGGCGATCCGCTCCAGCACATCGGTCAGAAAGGTGGAATCCGCCCCCTGACGGGTGTTGCTGCCCACCTCTTCGTTGTTGAACACCGCCAGCACCGGCAGGCTCCCGCCGGGCTTTGCCGCTAAAAAGCCCTCCAGACAGCCGAACACGCATTGAAGGTCGTCCAGCCGGGGAGAGACGATGAATTCCCCGTTCAGGCCGGTCTGCACCGCTTTTGTTCTGGGATAGAGGAACAGCTCCGTGGAGAGCAGATGCTCCTCCCGCACTCCCGCCGCCTCAGCGATGAGCTTCCGGAAGGCTCCCGGCTCCTTTCCGCAGCCCAGCAGGGGCAACAGGTCCACCGCCGGGTTCAACTCCGCTCCCTTGTTCACGCTCCGGTCCATGTGGATCGCCACGCCGGGGATCACCAGCAGATCCCGGTCAATGTTCACCAGACGGCTCACAAGGCGGTCTCCCTGCCGGATCACCACCCGGCCCGCCACAGACAAGGGCCGGTCCAGCCAGCCACGCCACACACCGCCGCCGTAAGGCTCCACGCTGAGCCGCAGGGTATTGCCGGCGGAAGCCGCTTCTGCGGTCTCCCGCACCTTGAAGGTGGGAGAATCGCTGTGGGCCGCCGCCATCAAAAAGCCGTGAAACGGCCCCTCCGGCACCCGGAACGCCACCAGAGCGGAGTCACCCCGCTCCACAACATATAGTGTCCCCTTTTCCAGCTTCCACTGCTCAGATTCCCGCAGCTCCACCGCTCCCGCCGCCGTCAAGGCCGCTTTGGCGTTGGCCGCCGCATGGTAGCAGGTGGGGCTTTCGTCTAAAAAACGAAACAGCTTTTGCACCGTATCCACGTTGATTTCCTCCTGTCTGATCCTGATTTTTTATTATTATACGCTCTTTTGTCCCCGAGGTAAAGATAGGTGCCAAAGTTTTCTTGCGCTTTTTATGACATATTACAAATCTGTTTTCAGCCCTTGAAACGCAAGATATTGTATGTTATGATTCTTTTGCTACAAAAATATTGAGGGCGCCCTGTGCGCCCTTTCAAAATGTAATGGAGGAAGATCAGCATGACAGTCATCAAGCGGAACGGCTCGGAGGTAACCTTTGATATCACCAAGATCATTGCGGCCATCACCAAGGCCAATGAAAGCGTGGACGAGTCCATCCGGATGACCCCCATGCAGATCCAGCGGATTGCGGAAAGTGTAGAGTTCTCCTGCCTGAAGATGAACCGCTCCCCCTCTGTGGAGGAAATACAAGATTTAGTGGAGTACCAGATCATGGCCCACGGCGCCTTTGAGGTGGCCAAGAACTATGTGA
>DXUR01000593.1 GCA_019417795.1 Clostridiales bacterium
AAATACAGGGAACTTTAATGCAACACTTTCCTGGGGGAATTTCACCGTTGCGGATGTTACTTCATGGCTGGTGATAGATTCCACACCATCTATGGCAAGAAGCTCCTGACGAAGTTCTTCTGTCAATGGATTTTCACGCGCGATGGCAGGCAATCCTTCCGCGCCTCCCGAATCCATCCAGCTGACCTCATAGTTGCAGTGATCTCCCATGGCTTCTATCGCCATCTTTTCGGGACTGATGGAGTTGAGTACCGTAGCGGCTGTTACCAGAAACACACCCGTCAATCCCAGAGATACCAGAGTGATGACCGTCTTTTTCCTGCTCCGCCTAAAGTTCATCTGTGCCATGGAGAACGGCGTAATGCGGTGGTTTTTCTGATCCTTCCGGTCTGTTGCCGTTTCATAACCACTGGAGCGGACCGCTTCGATTGGGGATACCCTCGCCGCCATGCGGACAGGCGCATGAATGGACAGAAATACCGTCAGGGCGCAGGCTGCTGCGGTCGCAGCCAGATAGGGCAGATTGCCCATCCAGCTCCAATGTGCCGGGAAAATAGCAAACCCGATAGCCCCTCCAACCAAAAGCCCCAGTGGGATACCGCAAAGAGATAACAGCAATCCCTCCCGCCGCACGATCCGCCGGATCTGTTTTGGTGTTGTGCCGATCACTTTCAGGCGTCCATATTCCCGCATTTTGCCCTTTACGGAAATGAAAAAGATACTGTAAATGACCACGGCACAGGCAACCAGCAAAAGGATTGCCACGGGAATGTAATATTTCATCACACCGGACTTAAAGCCCTGCATATCGAAATAGTTGGAACTGTAAAAAATCTGATCCTCTGAGACATCGTTGGCAGAAAGGAATGCTGCAATATCCGCCTTGAGCTGCTCCAGCTCCATACTATCAGCACCAGTATAACGAAGCCGAAATTCAAACAGCGGCTCTCCCTGCGCCATCTCCTCCACAAATGCTTCAGATACATAAAGCTGGAACATACGGGAGTCATTCTCCACATCCATGATACCGCTGACGGTATAGGTCTGCTTTCCGTTTCCAAGATTCACTTCTATGGTCTGCCCGACTTCTGCGGGGATTTCAAAATAATCAAGAAATGCCCGTTCTACCAGAATTTCATTGGCAGCCTGCGGAAGTGTCCCAGTAAAGGAAGGCTTCTTACCCAATTCCATCCAGTTGGCATCCGCATACTCCACAGTCAGAACGCTGTCACCATAGCGGGCAGAACCGTAATTCTGGGAAAGGCCCCAGCGTTCCACTTCCGGGCAGTCTTTCAGTCTTTCAATCGTATCACGGTCACAATTCACCACAACCGCCTGATACTGTCCCCGAATGTCCGCCTCCAGTTTTCTGTCACTTCCCGCTCCTGCACAAAAAATCGCTGCCATCAAAGCGGCTGCCAGAGCGATCGTTACGATCACAAACAGGTTGCGCCGCTTATCTGTCTGAATGCTTCGTGACGCCAATTTTTTAATGACCGGCCCTGTATCATTTTCAAAAGGCAATGTCATGTCTGCCACCTCCTTTATCCAACGATTTTGCCATCCTCGATCCGTACAATACGGTCTGCAAGCTGGGCAATGGCATCATTATGTGTAATCATCACCAGCGTCTGGTTAAATTCACGGCTTGTTCTCTGCAAAAGCCCCAGCACATCGGCGCTGGTCCTGCTGTCCAGGTTTCCAGTGGGTTCATCGGCAAGGACGATAGCGGGCTTTGACACCAGAGCGCGGGCGATAGCCACACGCTGCTGCTGGCCGCCGGAGAGGTTGTTTGGCATATTCTTCAGCTTATCCTCCAGTCCCAGCATGGACACCACATCCGCCATGAATTTCTGATCCACCGTATCCCCATCCAGTTCCACGGGCAGGACGATGTTCTCATACACATTCAGGATCGGCACCAGATTGTAGTTCTGGAAAATAAAGCCGATATTGCGACGGCGGAATATGGTAAGCTGCTCGTCGTTCATCTTCGCCAGCTCCTTATCCCGCACCATCACGCTGCCGGAGGTGGGGGTATCCAAACCGCCCATCATGTGAAGCAGGGTGGACTTACCGGAGCCGGAAGTGCCGACCACCGCCACAAATTCGCCCTCCTCCACAGAGAAGTTCACGCCATCCAGGGCGCGGGTAATGTTCGGCTCTGTGCCGTAGTATTTTTTAAGATCAGTTGTCTGCAAAATTTTCATAACAGTTACCTGCCTTTCTTAATTTGTTGAGTATAGAGTAAAGAGCAAATGTTGCAGAATTGTCCTAAATGGCATGAAAATCTATGGTGAATTGCTTCAATTTTAGGACAATTCATATTCTTATTGAACAAGCAACTTTTTTATTGCATTGCTTCATGTATACGCTTGCTTTTGTTGATAAGATCATTATAAAACCCAAATGTCCGAGAAATGTTACAACGCTCGGACATTTCAAAAAAATTTACAGCGGGCATCCAGAAATAACTGTCCGCCGAAACATACTACACGATTTTTTAGATAGATTGATTGTGAAATAATTTCAATCCAATCACCACATTTATCATAAATTCCACAATGAGAATTATACTAATGGCAACATTAAAATTACATAAGTTATATAACCCGATATAGATTTCACAAGTAAGAAATACAACTTGCAGACACAAATTTAGGTATGCCACTAAATACTCGTTAGTTCTATTCCACAATCTAAACAGGAACCTTGTAAAAATAGGTTTTCCAGCAAAAGCAAAAAGCACTGACAATACCGGTACTAAAAATATATAGTAAGAATCTACTGCATTGCTGGGGGATGTACCTACCCATTGAATTGCTATATTATCAGGAACAACGAAAAATAAAACAATAGATAAAATAACATTGAT
>DXUR01000594.1 GCA_019417795.1 Clostridiales bacterium
GACGGGTTCGCTGGCACTGAGTTGGGTGTGAAGCGCTCCCAATATAGCAAAAGCCGCTGTCAGCGGCTTTTGGGGTGTCCTCCCCTTGATTACCTAATGAGCCAGCGAACAGCCCGGTCAAGGCTCAGCCAGTGCGCGCACTGGCTGACTCCGCGCATGATTGCGCCAGCAATCGTGCGGCCTTGACAGGGGTGGGCGGTGGCTCATACTCCCCAAAGGGGAGACACCCCCTGTTGTCGGGACTTTACCGGGTGGGACGATGTACCGGGGCACGGCTGCGCTGTTTGCCCATCTCCAGATTCTTTTCGATGGAGCGCCCAAACTGCTTGCTGGTATCCTGAATGTTATCAAGGGCCTGTCGGCACTCCTGCGGTTCCCACCCCTCATAGAGGGCGGCGAGGTTCGACATATCTGGCATAGGCCGTTCAATTCCGTATCTGCGGCAGAGAATGTAGGAAATGCTCTGTGCGTCCAACTCACACTCGCTGCGGTCATAGCTGGCATTGGCACCTTTGGCATGGAAACGGCTGTGGGCCACCTCGGCGGTGATCGCCGCAAAGGCTTCGTTGTCGGGGTAGTCCGGGTTGATGGCCAGTTCCAGATTGGCGGCGTCATAAAAGGCTGGCGTGGGGAGTTCCTTGTCGATAACCACCGGCACAACGGCATAGTTCAGAACGGTGGTCAACGCCGCCTCCATTTCCTTGCTGTCATTCTGCAAGGTAATCCGGGAAATATCCCGTCCCTGCGTCTGCTTGATGTCATAGGCATCCGCCAGCGTATAACCACGCCCCATAGGAGAACGGGCAAAAATTTTCACGCCATTGTTCTTTTCGCTGTCCATAACGGAGCGGTTCAGCGTTTTCCAGCGGTCACGGGTTCCGAACACGGTGGCCTCCGGGTTGCCGAACATCACCAGCGCGATATTGCCGGCACTGTAAGAGGGGTTGTCCCCCTGCATCTCCAGATAGCGGGCGTATGCTTCGGGATTGCTGGTGATCTCCGTGATTCCGGCATCCTGCATCGCCGTAGTATTTTCCCTCTCGGCCTGCTGGGCTTCTTTCCACTTCGTATCGTTTTCGGCCTTACGGCTCACGATCTGTTCCAGATTTGCCATACTAAAAATTCCTCCTGTTATCTTGATTTCTGCTGTGTGGGCTGGGAACGCTGCTTCACCTGACCGTCCCGCATCCCCGCAGCGGTTTTCTGCAACACGGCCAATCGGCCTTTTACCGTGGGAATATCACTGATTTTTTCAGCCGTGTCAGTAGTCCTCGTCATCTGGCTCGTCCTCGATGGTGTCGAGCCATTCCCGCGCTCTGGTGAGGAGTTCCCTTGTTGAGTGCGGGGTGCGTCTTTTTTTACGGTATCGTCCTCCTGCGTCTGCGTGGGGGCGGGATAGCCCCGGCGCTGCATGAACAGATTGACCGGGGATACAAAATCCGTATTGGTGACGAGCGCCACCACACCGTCATCCTCCTTTGTATCCCGGATCGCGGCAAAGAGGATATTGGGCTTGGCGTATTTGCGGAAGTCGTTCAAATCCTCGGCCTTGATGCAAAAGGTTTTCAATTCCTTGCCCTCCCGCAGCAGGCGCTTCATACTGGTCTTTCCCACCAGCTTTTTATTATCCTTCGCCAGAGCATATAAAAAGGCGGTCAGGTTTTTACAGCCTGCCGCCAACAGCTTGATGCTTTCCTCCGTCAGCTGGATGCTCTCCTTTACCATCAGGTCGGCCACTTCTCCACTTGCGTCCATTTTCTTTCACCTCCCGGTTTTCAAATATTCGATCAGATCCACCATCGTACACTGCGGGGCATACCGTACACAGCGGGTTATCAGCTGCTTGATGTGCCCCTCCCGCTGGTCATCAGGGAGCCGGTCAAAAAGGGCCACATCTCGGACAAGTTCAAAATAGTCCATCAAAACTACGCTTCCACGGTGGATGCCGTTTTCCATGTACTCCACATGAAGCAGCAGTGCCAGAACCGGCCAGCAGGTCTGTACCTCAAATAGGGCGAGAAACCCATTGGCGTCACTGCCTGCGGTGTAGACCTCGGACAGGGCCATCAACCGAAAGCGGTCTTTCCGGGCCAGAAAGAAATAATCGTTATGCCGGCTCTGCTCCAAAATCTCCAATTCTGTCTTTAGGCTGTCACGGTCAATGGGTTGGTACGCTGCGGTCAGCTCCAACACTTTGTTCAGGTCTGCTTTTATCAGCTTTTTCATGGTCGCTCCTTTCCTTTGAAATTTCCATCTGTGCCCGCACCGTGGGAATATCGTTTTCAATGCGGGCGCACAGCTTCAGCTCCCGGCGCAGTACCCGCAGCCGTGCGGTGATCGTGCCGATCTCCTCGGAACAAGCTGTATCATCCGGGGCTTTTCGGCGCAGGCGGTACAAATCGGCCCGGCGGTTAGTCAGGGCGTCGATTTCCGCTTGCAGCGCCTCCTGCTGCATGGTCAGCTGCTCCACGCTGTCGATACGGTTTTTACGAAGATAAAAGAACTGCTCTTGGTAGCGGTCAAACTTGATGGCCTCTGCCCGTGAGACTGGGGTCTTGCGCCGGGATGGCGGCTTCCTCAGCAGATAAAGATATTTCAGGTACAGAAGCCGGAAGCCCCGTGCGCGGCCTGTCTTTAATGGCAAACTGCCTTTCACACGGTAGCACCGCCCATAGGGGAAATACCGCTGCGGCAGGATAGGGGTATGGTCGCTAATTGGCGGCGCTGTGCCGATGCGGCTCTCCGTAAGACGGGAGAATATTTCCGTCTCGCTGTACCCGGCCCCCAGCTTGTCCAGCCGGAGAAATCGCGCGCCGCCCGGCGGCTTGACCGCCGCATGGGTCACTTGGGGATACCGCTTGACCTGATAG
>DXUR01000595.1 GCA_019417795.1 Clostridiales bacterium
TTGATGAGTTCGCCGGTCTCCGCCATGCCGTTGACAGAGGTGATATACATATCCGCCGTCATGGCCTCTCTGCGGGGGTCCTCCGCCGACTCCGGACGCCAGTGCCAGAACACCCGGTTGTGTCCGGACAATTTTTCGTAAAGGCCCATCTGCTCCGCCGTGACGGAGCCGCCGATGCCCACAGATACGCCGTCAATGGAGCGATCCAGATAGTCCGCGGCCTCCTCCGCCGTGGCAAACGTACTGACGCGGAACCGCTTGGATTCCAGATTTTTTTTGACCGTTGTAAAATCCGTCATGGAAACTGCCTCCTTATAATTCCTTCTGATACTCGCCGAAGCCCTCGCCCAGCACGTCATGGGCGTCGCAGACGATCAAAAACGCCGCCGGGTCCGCCTCATGGACGATCTCCTTGATCTCCACGATCTCCCGCTGGCGGAAGGCCACCATCAAAACGTGCTTTTCGCTGCCGCTGTACGCGCCGGTGGCATTGAGGATGGTCACACCCCGGTCATAGGCCAGAATAGCGTCGGAGATCTTCTGCCAGTGATTCGAGATGATGTAGGCCACCTTGGACGCATTCAGGCCGTAGAGCACCGTGTCCATAACCTTGCTGGACACATACAGGGCCACCGCGCCATAGAGAGCCGTTTCCAACCGCTGAAAGGCGATGGCCGTCAATGCCAGTACCACACCATCCGGGATCAGTATCAGCTTGCCCATAGGAAGCCACGGAAATTTCAGCTTCAGCAGGCGGGCCACGATGTCCGTGCCGCCGGTGGTAGCCCCCTGAGAAAAGACGATGCCCAGTCCCGCACCCATCATAGCGCCGCCGCAGATGGAGGCCAGCATGGGATCCATCGGGGAAAATGTATACAAAAGGGCGATGCCGTCCATCGCCAGTGAGCTGACCGTCATGGAAAACAGGGACGAGGCCAGCAGGTGAAAGCCGATGAACTTCCATCCGGCCAGAAACAGCGGGACATTCAGGAGGATCGTGCCGATACCTACGGAAAGAGCCGGGAACAGGACATTCAGCACTTGGGCCAGTCCCGTAATGCCGCCCATACCCACGGCGTTAGCAGCAAAAAACCAGTCGAAGGACAGTGCGAAGATCACAGAACCCACTGTTATAATGCCATAGCTTCTCAGTTGTTTTTTCAAATGGATTTCTCCCTATCTTTATCTATTCGCCCGGAACACGGCCTTACAGCAGGCTGATCTGCTGATCCTCAGAATCCTCTTCCCTTACCAAAGCGCCGGCGGCGGGAATGGCCCGCACCCGGTAGCGGGTCCAGTTGGTAATGGAGGTCTCCTCAGACAACAGCACCGTTTCCAGATGATACTTGGGCTTCAACGTCATCACCGCCACGCCCTGAGCGGAACGGGTGGTCTTGGGAGCCAACAGCGCCGTGTGGAAGATCAGACAGCGGGGCTCGTTGGAATACACAGCCAGCTCACAGTCCTCATCCAGACGGCGGATACAGGCCAGGGGCGACTTGTCGGAATAGGCGCCGGTGAGCTTCCGGCGGTTGGAGGCAGTCTGATACGCCTTCATCTCGATCCGGGCCACCTTGCCGTTCTCATAGAAGAACAGCAGGCTTCCGGCGTAGTCCGCCCCCGGCAGCACCATGAAGATCACATTTTCTCCCGCATCCATTTTCAGCTTGGTGGGCAGGTAGTCACCCAGCACGCTGGCCTTGGCGTCATCAAACTCGCCCAGCCGGGTCTTGTAGACCTGACACTGGTCGGTAAAGAACATGGCCTCGGCGTTGGAGGTGGTCTCAAAGCTTTGGCGGAGGGCATCCCCCTCCTTGAACTTCTGCTCACTATTCATCCGCAGAGAGGCGGGGGTAATCTTCTTGAAATACCCCTCACGGGACAGGAACACAGTGACGGGATACTCCTCCTTCTGTTCCTCCTCCGGGGTGTAGCTGGTGATCTCGTGGGGGTAGACGATGGAGGTGCGGCGGGGCTCGCCGTATTTCTTGGCGGCGGCGTTCAGCTCCTCCACGATGACCTTCTTCACCCGCTTGGGGCTGTTCAACAGGTCCTCCAGATCGTCGATCTCATCCCGCAGGGCGTCCGTCTCCCGGGTGCGCTTGAGAATATATTCCTTGTTGATGTTCCGCAGCTTGATCTCCGCCACGTACTCCGCCTGGACCTGGTCGATGCCGAAACCGATCATCAGGTTGGGGATGACCTCGGCTTCCTCCTCCGTCTCCCGGATGATGCGGATAGCCTTGTCAATATCCAGCAGGATGCGCTTCAGACCCTTCAGCAGGTGCAGCTTTTCCTTCTTCTTGCCCAGCACGAAGAAGATCCGCCGCTTCACACTGTCGGTGCGCCATGCCGTCCATTCCTCCAGAATCTGCCGGATACCCAGCACCTTGGGGCTGCCGGCGATCAGCACGTTGAAGTTGCAGGCAAAGGCGTCCTCCAGCGGTGTCAGCTTGTAGAGCTTGGCCATCAGCTTGTCCGGGTCCACGCCCCGCTTCAGGTCGATGGCCAGCTTCAGGCCGGAGAGGTCGGTCTCATCCCGCATATCCGAGATTTCCTTCGCCTTGCCCGCCTTGATCAGCTCCGCCACCTTGTCCAGAATGGCCTCCACTGTGGTGGAGTAGGGGATCTCGTAAATTTCCAGCAGGTTCTGGTCCTTCACATAGCGGTACTTGGCCCGCACCCGGACGCTGCCCCGGCCCGTATTGTAAATATCCCGAATGGCATCGGCGTCAAAGATCAGTTCGCCGCCGGTGGGAAAATCTGGGGCCAGCAGTGTCTCTGTCAGGTCGCAGTCCGGGTTTTTCAAATAGGCCACCGTAGTATCGCAGACCTCTCTCAGGTTGAAACCACAGAACTGGGAGGC
>DXUR01000596.1 GCA_019417795.1 Clostridiales bacterium
TGCTTTTTATAAGGTGTCTTTTGTCCGTTTTTAATTCGCAATAGCTCGCTATTACTCATTAAAAGCCAAACAAAATCCACTCTTCTAAAAAATCAAAATCCAAGCAAGCCCTAATGGCCGATTTGGGATAAAAGGGAGTGCCAATGGGCACTCCCTTTTGTCTTTCCGATCATGCGTAGACTTTTTCTGACGGGAAAGTTTGCCCAAACAAAACCATAAATAATGACAAGGACAACCGGCATTTCATGGATAAAGCATAGACTTGTTATTCGTGAAACATGGACTTGTTATTCATAAAACATAGACTTGCTATTCGTAAAGCACAAATTTGAAATCTCTAAAGTACAGACTTGTAATTCGTAAAATATTGGCCTCGGATTCCCCCCACGCCGTGGGGAACAGAACCCCCTAATGTGGGGATGTCTTCCCCCTGGCGTGGGGGGAAATACGGTATGCCGAAAGGCATGATACTTCTATGATACATCAATGATACTTTTCTGTAAAATATCCAGAAAAGTATCATCGGGTTAAGTCGTTAGTCTATAGTGTTTTAGGGGCTTGGCGGTGGCCAAGAATGATACTATGATACTTTTTTTGATGAAAATGTTTTATGTGTGTTGTCGGTTACAGATCCTCATAGCGAGGGATGTCGCTGAGGAAGGAGTAGGAACGGTTGGTATAGTCGATTTTGCAGCAGTAGTGGCTGATGCCGTTGCTCACCACCAGGTAGTCGGCGTGGAGTAGGGTGTTGTAGGCGAAGATCTGGTTGAAGGTCTTCTGAGAGATGGCTATCGACGGCGCTTTGTATTCTATTATCATGCGCGGCTTCAGATCCCTGGAATACAACACGCTGTCGCAGCGCAGCTTCTTGCCGCCGATGGTCAGCTCCACCTCGTTGGCAAGGAGGGCAGTGGGGTAGCCCTTGTGGTCGGCAAGGAAATGGATGAAATGCTGGCGCACCCATTCTTCGGGAGTCAGTGCTATGAATTTCCTGCGCAATACGTCGAGGATATACTGTCTGCCATCTTGCTGGCGCGTTTTTATTTCGTAAGGAGGTAGGTTTAATCGGTTCATTTTATTAATTTTGCAATCAGAATGCGTCTTGCTGATATCGTCGCCATGACACAACAGGACGGTTGGCCCATGACGGGAGACTTCTTTCTTGTGAGACGATGACCCGCAAAGGCAGCGGCTCGTGTCTATGGCATTGCAAAAGTAATGATATTTCGTGAATCTCAATATATGAGATGTCGGAAAAGAGCAGTGATTGACCATGCTTCAAAATTCCGTGTTCACGGGAATGGTATTGGCGACGAACAGTTTGATGGCATTCTTGAGAGGGTAAGGATGTTTTGTTGTTAACATTATTATACAAATAGAAAAATGTTGCAGCGAAACTGATAATGTATAAAATAGTTAAAAAAATATAGTATGGCTGAGAAAACAGCGACAATGACTTTTGAGAGCGTGATGTCGGATCTGAAGGCCGGCAACTACGCACCGTCGTATCTGCTGATGGGGGAGGAGGCTTACTACATCGACCAGATTGCAGACTTCATTGCGGAGCATGCGATAAAGCCCGAAGAGAGAGATTTCAACCAGCAGATAGTGTTCGGAGCCGATGTGACGGGAGCCCAGGTGGCAGACATGGCGAGGAGCTATCCCGTGATGGCAGAGCGGCAGGTGATAATAGTGAAGGAGGCGCAGAACATAAAAAACTGGGACCAGCTGGAGCGTTATCTGGAAAAACCGGCAAAGACGACTGTGCTCGTGGTGTGTTATAAAAACGGTACTATCGACGGACGGAAGAAGATCCTGACGAGATTCAAGAATGCGGGAGTAGTGTTTGAGAGCAAGAAAAAGCGAGACTACGAGCTGCCGCCATTCATTGAGGCATATCTGAAAAAGCGCACAAAGGTGACGATAGAGAACAAGGCGGCGCAGATGCTTGCCGACCATATCGGGGCAGACCTCAGCAGGCTGACGGGAGAGATTGACAAACTGCTGCTCTCGCTGGAAGAGGGAGACACGCGCATCACGCCGCAGATGGTGGAGAAGAGGATCGGCATCAGCAAAGACTTCAATGCCTTTGAACTGAGAAGCGCCATCGCAGCGAAGGATGTGGTGAAGGCGAACCTGATATTGAAATATTTTGACAGCAATCCGAAAACAGGCGGGGCGTTCGCTCTGATACCGGTGATATTCTCGTATTTCCAGAATCTCATGCTTGCCTACTACGCTCCCAACAGACAGAATGATGCCGAGGTGGCGAGATGGCTCGACCTGCGCGGACCATGGGCCGCCAAGGAGTATATGCTGGGAATGAGAAACTACAGTGGTGGGAAAGTGATGCAGATAATAGACAAAATCCGTGAGGCTGACACCAAGTGCAAGGGGCTCGACAATCCGAATACTCCCACCGGCGAGCTGCTGCAGGAGTTGATTTTCTTTATCATGCATTGACCAGGGAACAAAGAATTTTCTGCCAGAAATGGTTACACCTTATATATATATGTCCCCTCATCACCGTTTTTCAGGTGGTGAGGGGATGCTGTTTTATGGTATCTGTACCCCGAAATGATGCGTTTTTTTACATTTTCGGCGCAGATTTTGTAAAAAGAAATGATTTTCGCGAACATAAATTTTATCCTTATTTCCGCTTGAAATCAGGGCTTTGCGTGATTTTTCCTATCCTGAGAATAGCATGATTTTGACATTACTTTCCCCTCGTTCGGAATCCTTTTGTTTCTGAAAAAAACGACTCTGAAAATGACTTCAAATTCAGCGTTAACAATTGTTTTGATATATCTTTGTGAAATTCAAAGATTTAAATTTTAAAACATTGAAGTTTAATTTAGTAAATAC
>DXUR01000597.1 GCA_019417795.1 Clostridiales bacterium
CCGAAGATCAGAATGTAGTTGCCTACGGTGTTGCAGACGGTGGAAATGGCGAACACCGTCATGCCGAAGCGGGGGTTCTCAATGCTCTGCTGCATCCCGATGTAGATGGAGGAGAGGGAGTTGAGAATATAGGAGAAGCCCACGATGCGGATGTAGGAGGTGCCCAACTCCACCAGACGGGCATTGTCGGTAATGAGCATCAGCACCTGTCGGGGGAACAGCCCCATGGTCAGGGCGCAGATGGTGGAAATACCTCCTGCCACAAAGAAGCCGATACCCATGACCCGGTTGATGGATTCCCGATCCCCCCGACCCCAGAACTGGCTGATGAGCACGCGGGAGCCGCTTTGCAGACCGAAAACGATGGGCTGGATGATGTAGATGGGTACATTGGCCACGGTGACGGCGGACATCTGCTCCTGACCGACCAGACCCACCATGAAGGTATCCATGAAGCCAAGAGAGGTGGTGATGAGGTTCTGAAGGACCACTGGCAGAGCCAGTGTAAAGACCCGGCGGTAGAAGCCGGGCTCCCGGCGAAGATAGCTGAAATTCATAAAATGAAATTCCTTATTCAGAATAATAAATGGAATCCATGTTTTGTCAGGGCGTGTACCTGACAAAACATACTTTGCGGTTCACAAGTGTGCGAGCGTAGCGAGCTCTCCAGAGGGGCGTCTCTTGCAGCTTTGCGGCAATTCACCTTCTGCATAGCAGTGAACCGTGTGGGGAATTCTCAAGGGGGAGTCTGCTCCCCCTTGATATTTTATAGCTTTATAGCATGGGCATCCGGTGATCGTGATGATTCCGGAGGGCTTCCGCACAGGCGTCGATCTCGGCGAAGGTGGTCTCGGGGCCGAAGCTCAGCCGGATGACACCGGCAGCCACCCGCTTAGGCAGGCCCAGAGCCGACACGACCTGACTGGACTTTCCGTGATGACAGGCGGAGCCTGCGGAGACGCAGATCCCCTGACTGCCAAGATCGTTTACCACATTCTGGCTGGGCCAGCCCGCCATGGAAACGGACAGGACATGGGGGGCCTTGCCGCTACCGATGATCTGGAGGTCCGGAATAGCGGAGAGCTTTTCCACGGCGTAGGCCTTCACCTCTGCCATGTGCCGGAGTTTGTCCTCCAGATGATCGCAGCGCAGCTCCACCGCCTTGGCGAAGCCTGCAATCTGGGCAGTGGCCTCCGTGCCGGAGCGGAGGCCCATTTCCTGACCGCCGCCGGGCAGCAGGGGCCGGGGATTCCGAACCCGGGGGCCGATATAAAGAGCGCCGATGCCCTTGGGGGCGCCGACCTTGTGACCGGAGATGGCGATGAAGTCCGCTCCCAGAGCTTTGGCAGAGAAGGGGACTTTCAAAAAGCCTTGGACCGCGTCGGTGTGGAGCAGGGTTTTTTCGTTGACAGCCTTCAAACCCTTGGCGATGTCTGCAATGGGATAGATGCTGCCCAGCTCGTTGTTCACCATCATCACGGACACCAGCGCCGTGTCCGGCCGCACCGCCGCCAGAACGGATTCGGCGGAAATGTCGCCGTTTTGATCCGGCAGGATGGTCGTGACCTCCCAGCCCTCCTGCTCCAGCTGCTGGCAGCAGTTGAGGACGGCGTGGTGCTCCACGGCGGTGGTGACGATGTGGCGGCCCACATGGCGGTTCTGCCAGCAGGCGGCCCGGATGGCCCAGTTGTCACCCTCAGTGCCGCAGGAGGTAAAGAAAAGCTGGTTTGCTTCGCAGCCTACGGCTTTGGCAATCATAGCCCGCCAATCCTCCACGCTGCGGCGCATTTCCTGTCCGAAGGGATATTGTGCGTTGGGGTTGGCGTACTGTTCTGTCAGCACGGTGTACATGGCGTCCGCCACAGCCTTGGGGACCGGCGTGGTGGCGGCGTGGTCCAGATAGATCATAAAAATCCTCCTCTTGCCCTATTCCGAAAATAAACGTATAATGGGAGGGAAATCACGGGAATCCCCCCGGAAATCTCTTTCAATAGCGTAATTATTCATTATATAAGAACGATTCTGAAAACGCAAGGAGAACCTATGAAAGTTGCCATTTACACCCTTGGCTGCAAGGTAAATCAATATGAGACGCAGGCTATGGAGCAGACCCTCCGGGCAAAAGGACATCAGGTGGTGGAATTTTCCAACGAGGCCGACGCCTATGTGGTGAATACCTGCTCTGTCACCGCCGTCAGCGACCAGAAGTCCCGGCAGGTGATCCACCGGGTACAGAAGCAGCATCCGGCGGCGGTGGTGGCAGTGTGCGGCTGCTATCCCCAGACCCATCCGGAGGATGTGCGGAAGCTGGGGGCGGATCTCATCGCCGGCACCGGCGACCGGGAGGGGTTCGTTTCCCTGCTTGAGGAGGCTGCCGCCGGAAAGAAAAATCTGGAGGCCATTGACAAGTCCTTTGAGCGGCGGGTGTTTGAGGTGCTGCCTGCCGGCGGCATGGAGGGCCGCACCCGCGCCATGCTGAAAATCGAGGACGGCTGCGTGAACTTCTGCACCTACTGTATCATCCCCTACGCCCGGGGACCGGTGCGCTCCCTTTCGCTGGAACAGGCGGTGGAGCAGACGCGGCAGCTGGCAGCAGAGGGTTACCGGGAGATCGTGCTGACAGGCATCGAAATCTCCTCCTGGGGCCACGATCTGAAGAACGGCCAGAGCCTTATCGACCTGCTGGAGGCCCTGTCCGCCGCGGCGCCGGAGGTGCGCCTGCGGCTGGGAAGTCTGGAGCCCCGCACCGTGACGGAGGACTTTTGCCGCCGGGCAGCGGCTCTGCCGAACCTGTGCCCCCAGTTCCACTTGTCTATGCAGAGCGGGTGCGATGCCACCTTGAAGCGGATGAACCGGAAGTACGA
>DXUR01000598.1 GCA_019417795.1 Clostridiales bacterium
CGTCCATAGAGGCACCGCCGATAAAATCAAAATACTGCGCCAGCCCCTGTTCTTCCAGAATGGGGGTGACCACCTTGGTGGGCTTGGAGGTGGCGGTGCACAAAATAAAACCAGCCTGCTTCAGGGTTTGCAGCATCTGCGGAACACCCGGGAACACGGCACACTCGTGGCTGCCCTTCACCGCGTAGCTCGTGCGGTAAAGGTCGGTGGCCTTTTCGATCAGCGCCGGGTCGGTGAAGTGCTCACCGAAGCTTTTGCGCAGGGGCGGGCCCAGATAGCGGCGCAGGTTGATGCCGGATACATCCACACCCATGGTGCAGAAAACCTCTTGCAATGTATGAATGATACCGGGGGCCGAATCGATCAGCGTCCCGTCCACATCAAATAGGATCGCATCATAATGCAGCAATATTTTATTCCTCGCTTTCATGGTGATACATCCAATAGTATAGCACAGATTTGATACATCAGCAATTCCAACAAAAGATTTTTCTGTCTCTTATGCAGGATTTTCATAAAAAGGGAGGCTGCTGCACCCTGTTTTGTGCAGCAGCCTCCCTTGCGGCAGAACGATTCAGAGCAATGTCGGGCAGCCTGCGGGCTGCCCGGCATTGCATTTTCATGGGTTAGATTGCAGTAAAAATCGTCCCGCACAAAAAACATTACTGCGCAGGTGATGGGCAGCCGCTGTCCCCCGGGACATAGAGGTTGTTGGAAACGAACTCCAGCTTATCCTTGAGCACCAGTTCAAGGTTTGCGACGGCGTGCACCATATTGGTGGCGGAGTCGTTCACCTCCAGCAGCTTGCAAAGATCCAGACCATCCAGATCCATGGCCTTCTGCATCTTCCGGCTTTCGGCGCACAGAATGTGGCTGAGCGCCGTTTCCTGCAGGGCAATGCTTTCCATCAGGTCCACAACAGCCTGATCCAGGCTGACCTTGGGCATTTCCGGGCACTGAGAACGGGCGCAGGGTGTATCGATCATCATAGGGCAAAACCTTCCTTTCCGGTCGTGTGCCCTATCCTATGCTGCGGCAGGTGCGGCTGTTACTGCTTTTCCGCCTGTGCGCGCACCTTCTCAATGGTATCACGGTAGCCGCCGGAACCGTACTGGATGCAGCGGTTGATGCGGCTGATGGTGGCAGTGCTGATCTCCACCGCCTTGACGATCTGCTCGTAGGTGGCACCGTCCAGCAGCAACTTTGCGGCCTGCAGGCGCTGTGCCATATCCGAGATTTCCTTCACGGTGCACAGATCCTCAAAAAAGGCGTAGCACTCTTCCCGGCTCTCCAGACTGAGGATAGCGTCAAACAGTGCATCCGTCGTCTCGTTTCTTCTGGAATTTTTTTCAGCCATTGTTTTTCTCCTTACTATAACAGCGGCGGCAGCAGGCAAAGCAGACAGTGCTGTCGCACGGAATATTCTGCACGCTATTACTTTAGCACTTCAAAGTGTGAAAGTCAAGGCCTGTGGGTGAATGGTTTTCAATTAAGAGCGTATTCAGTTTTATTCTCTTCACACATGAAAGAAAATCATCTAAAAATTATTCCCAGAAAATGGCTTGAATTGGCGTATCCTCTGAACTTGTGATAAAAATATTGACAATTGATGAAAACCGGAATAAAGTAGGACACAATCATTCAGCAAATGCAAGGAACAGGACATGATCTTCTGCATCACCCTCTTTCAGCGAGCCGCTTCTCGGGTGAAAAAGCGGCAGTCAGGAGCAGAGGACCCTCGCCTGCGAGCAGCCTGTGTGAACCGGGTTTTGTGCCCCCAAGTAGCATGGTGCCGTCCAGCCCACGTTATCGGGCAGCATGGTCAGTATACCATGCGTGGGAGAGTGGCTGTTTTAACACAGCAAGCGAAGTGGTACCGCGGAGTATTGCTCCTGCCCTGGCAGGCGGGAGCAGAAGCCTTCGTCTTCGGAGTGTGGCCGGAAAGCCCGGTCATGTGCTGAGGACGAAGGTTTTTTACGCTCCGGGGAAGCGCTTTGCCGGACGGCATCCTATCGTTCCGAACCTGTTGCGGAGTGAAAAAAGGAAAGAGGTAGAAAACTATGAATACGCTGGTCATCGTATTGATCGCAGCGGTGTGCCTGTTTGGCGCTTATGTGCTTTACGGCCGCTGGCTGGCTAACAAATGGGGCATCGACCCTGCTGCCAAAACCCCGGCTGTCGTCCACGAGGATGGCCGGGACTATGTGCCCACCAACGGCTGGACGGTGTTTGCCCACCAGTTCAGCTCCATTGCCGGTGCAGGCCCTGTCACCGGTGCCATTCAGGCCGCAGCCTTCGGCTGGCTGCCGGTGCTGCTGTGGGTGCTGCTGGGCGGCATCTTCTTCGGCGCTGTCACCGACTTTGGTGCCCTGTATGCTTCCGTTAAGAACGACGGCAAGAGCATGGGTATGCTGATCGAAAAGTACATCGGCAAGACCGGCCGCAAGCTGTTCCTGCTGTTCTGCTGGCTGTTCTGCGGCATCGTCATCGCTGCCTTTGCGGACATGGTCGCCGGCACCTTCAACGCCTTTGGCGCAGACGGCGCAATGGTCGAGGCTGCCAAGACCAACGGCGCTGCCGGTATGGTTTCCATCATGTTCATGGTGTTCGCCGTTGTCTTTGGCCTGCTGCAGAAGAAGTTCAACTTCTCCGGCTGGAAGGAAAGCGTTATCAGCATCGTGTTCATCGTGCTGTCCTTTGTCATCGGCGCAAACCTGCCCCTGATCCTGGGCAAGGCCGCTTGGAGCTACATCACCTTTGTGTACATCTTCTTTGCCGCTGTGCTGCCCATGTGGCTGCTCAAGCAGCCCCGTGACCACATGACCACCTTCATGTTCGTGGCCATGATCGCCGGTG
>DXUR01000599.1 GCA_019417795.1 Clostridiales bacterium
GCTGTACCCGGTCTCGCTGTAAATGTTGTGCTTTTTGCCGTAGAGATAGGAATACACCAGAAAGCAGGAGCTGACCAGGATGCCTGGCAGCACGGAGGCGATGAACAGCTCGGAAACCGAGAGATTATTGATCGATCCGAACACGATCAGCGCCATGGAAGGCGGAATCATGGTGCCGCAGCAACCGGCAGTGGCGATCAGCGCGCCGGCGGCGCCCTTGGACATGCCCGCCTTGTGCAGCTCCGGAAGGGCAATCAGGCCGATGGCCACCACGGTGGCATACACGGAGCCAGAGATGGCACCGAAGGCCATGCAGGAGATCACCGTGACCATCAGCACGCCGCCCCTGACCCGGCCGACCCAGACCTTGGCGACCTCGAACAGTCCGGAGGAAATGCCCGCCTTGGACATGATGACGCCACCTAGGCAGTAGAAGGGAACGGATGTCAGCAGGAACGAGTTGGGGCTGTTGGTCATTGCGCGGACAAAGTAGCTCAGCGAGATGATGTCGCTGCTGGCAATGCTGGCGGTGACCGCTACGGCAATTGCCACGGCAATGGGCACGGACAGCATGGCCAGGATCAGAAATACTGCAAAGAGAATGATCACTGACATCACGCCTCATCCTCCTCTCCTTTGTCCGGGGCCGCCTCCGCCCCGGGCGCTCTCATTTTGATGATGGTCTTGATAATGGTCTGGGTGCCGCGAATCAGGATATCGACAAAGCTCACCGGCATCGCCAGATACAGCAGCCACAGGGGGAATTTCGGGATGGTGGTGGCCATCTGGCCGCTGGAGCGCATGACTTCGATGATTTTGATGGATTCTCCCATGCAGAACACCGCCACCGCCATAAAGCAGAGACAGCTGAAAATATCCAGCAGGTACTGCACCTTCATGGGCAGAACCACTTTTAAGAAGGTAATGCGGATATGCTCATCGGTCTTTACCGCGTAGCCGATGGTGATGAACACCAGCCATACGAACAGATAGCGGATCAGCTCTTCCGTCCACACGAAGGGAGAGATGGGAAGATATCTGCAGAAAATCTGCACGACGCCCAGCACCAGCATCAGGAAGAGAAAGATGGACGCCAGGGCAGTCTCCAGATTGTCCTCCAGCCAAATAAGGACCTTTTTCATAGAAACCTCTTTCTTTTTTTGCAAAAAAACTTATTTTCACCAGGATCTGGCCGGATATTTGGGGCAAAAATGGAGTCTGCCTGTGGGCAGGCTCCACTCAGTTTCCATTCAGCTGGGCAATCAGCCGCGCCAGTATGCCAGGACGTCCTCGCCGCAAAGCTCAGCGACCATCTCTTCCGTGGAGTCGATGAACAGGGGCTTGATCGCCTCCAGCGCCTCGGACTCCATCTCGAAGATGTACTCCAGCGTGCCATCCTCTGTCCGGGCTTTCAGGTCCTCCACGATGCTCTCGTCCAGCTCGAACACAGACGCCCACTGGGCCTCGCAGGCGGCCTTCGTGGCCTCGTCGAAAGCAACCTTCTGCTCCGCGTCCAGCTTGTCATAGAAGGCCTGAGAGGCAATAGGAATGGGCAGATACAGGTTGTGGCCGATGAAAGTGCCGTATTTGAGGACGTCGCCGAACTGCTGAACGGCAGTCACGCGGTTGGAGAACAGGCCGTCCACCGTGCCCTGCTGCAAGGCGGTGTACAGCTCGCCCCATGCCACAGGCGTGGGCGTCGCCTTCAGGGCCTGCAGCTCGGCGATGTTGATGGGATTCTCAGCGGAGCGGATCTTCACATTGGCGAAGGAGGCTGCGTCGGGCAGGGGCTTTTTGGTGGTCCAGATGCTCTGCATGGTGCCGCCGAAGAAACCCAGCGTACGGATGCCGGTGTTGCTGTCCGCATTGACCTGCTCAACGAAGCCCTGGCCCTTTTCACCCAGCAGGGTGTCGCGGGCATCCTCCAGGCTGTCGAAGAGGAAATTGGCATTGAACACGAAGAATTCGGGGATGGTGTTGGCCAGGTTGGAGGCCGCCACAGAGGTGATATCGAACTCGCCGAACTGAACACCCTCGATCAGATCCCGGTCTGAGCTGGAGAGCTGGCCGTTGGGGAAGATCTTGACGGTCATGTTCACATCGGCAGCCTCCAGGGACTTTGCAAAAGCCTCGAAGCCGATATGGACAGGGTCGGTCTCGGCCAGGCCGTGGGCGATGCGTACCTCAACGGCCTCGTGGGCCGAAGGCTCGGCGAGTTTTTCGGATTTGGCGGGAGCGGTGTCCCCGGCACCGCAGCCGGAGAAGAGGAACGCAGAGGAAAGGATTGCCATGGTCAGTACAAGAGCAGTCAGTTTCTTCATATGGAACCCCCCAAAAATAGTATACGGTTTGATACCGTTGTCAAAATAGTACATCACGCGCCACTCATCTGTCAATCCGTTATTTCGACAAAAAAATGTTAATAAACTAGGCATTACCGCCAAAATAGCGGCATTTAGTTTTCGCTTTACTCCGCCTAAAAACCTTTATGATAGCGATGTCAAAAAACCGTCCTCATTTTTGTCACTTTTTTCGGCCAAATCTTCGCAACTGGAACTGGAAGTGGGATTCATTATATGATATAGTGATTCAAAGATACATCGCTTGTTTTTTGGAGGAATTGTGCCATGGAAAATCGTCAACGAGTCACCATCTCGGATGTTGCAAAGCTAGCAGGCGTTTCCGTATCCACCGCCGCCCGGGTGTTCAACAGTGGCTGGAGTGGAAATGTCAAGACGGCTTCCAAAGAGAAGGTCCTTGCCGCTGCGAAGGAACTGGGATACTATGGGACCAACGCCCTGGCCAAGAGCCTCAACGGAAGCAAAACCAACATCAT